>NZ_JAAKOV010000007.1:0-176559 GCF_049171595.1 Aeromonas sp. 603607 | reverse complement strand
GGAGAAGGATTCGAACCTTCGAAGGCAGAGCCGTCAGATTTACAGTCTGATCCCTTTGGCCGCTCGGGAACCCCTCCCCAAGTGCGAGGCGCATACTATCAGATCCAGAGGCTTTGTGAACCCCTTGATTAGGCATCTGGCAGTAAAAAATGACTGTTCGTCGATTTTTTGATACACTCAGCTCAAAATTCAAGCTTATCAGCAAGTTGTGTGCTGCTTTTCTGCACAAAACAGCATCCGTGCAAGCTGGCGATCGCGCTGAAGATGAGGCTGATAGCAGAAGACCGCCTGTGTTGGCGGTCTTCCCGGGCATCACATCTAGCGCTGGAACGGGTAGACCGAACCCAGTTTCAGGATCTGGGTCAGCTCGTCCAGTGCGTTGCGGGACTCCTGCACCAGTGCCGGATCCCGCAGGTCATCGAGGGTCAGGCGGTCGCGGTAGTGGCGATCCACCCAGCCATCGAGGCGGGCAAACTGGCTGTCGTTGATGAGGCAGGCCGGATTGACCGCTGCGAGTTCCTGATCGTTCATGGCAACCCGCAGTCGCAGGCAGGCCGGGCCGCCTCCATTGCGCATGCTCTGCTTCACGTCCATATAATGAACGGCCTTGATAGGCGTGTTCATGGTCAGCAGCTTGTTCAGGTACGCCGACACCGCCGGATTATCGCGGCACTCGGTGGGGGCGATGATGGCCATCTCGCCGCTCGGCAGGGTGAGGATCTGGGTATTGAACAGGTAGGATTTCACCGCATCCAGCACGGATACCTCGGCGGTCGGCACTTCGATAAAGTGCAAATCCCCCTCGCCAAACTTGCCGCGGATCTCGGTCAGTACCGCCTCGGTATTGAGGAACGCTTGCTGGTGGAAGAAGAGCACGTTCTGGTTACCCACCGCGATCACGTCGTTATGGAACACCCCCTGATCGATCACCTCCGGGTTTTGCTGGATAAACACCACGCTCTCCTCGCCAAGGCCATGCAGGCGGGCGATGGCCTGGCTGGCCTCCAGGGTCTGGCGGGCCGGATAGCGCTTCGGCGCCGGGCGGGAGTAGTCAAAGGCGCTGCGGCCATAGACAAACAGCTCGACCCCCGCCTCGCCATAGGCGCGGCAGAGGCGGGTGTGGTTGGCTGCCCCCTCGTCGCCGAAGTGGTCATTCTCCGGCAGATGGAGGTGGTGGCTGAAGTGGCGATCATTGTTGAACACGGCGCGCAGGATACGGCCTGTAACGTCCGGCTCCAGAGAGCGGTGAAACTTGTTGGTCAGGTTGGCGGGGGTGAAGTGAATGCGGCCATCCTGGGTATCGGCACTGGGAGAGACGGTGGCGGCGTTGGCGGTCCACATGCTGGAGGCTGAATAGCAGGCAGCCAGTACGGCAGGTGCCTGCTTGGCGGCCTGCTCCAGCACCCGGGCATCGTTGCCGGTGAAGCCGAGGCGGCGCAGGGTAGCGAGATCGGGACGCTCTTGTGGCGCCAGTACCCCCTGGGTCATGCCAAGCTCGGTCAGCGCCTTCATCTTGCGCAGCCCCTGCTTGGCGGCCTCTTTCGGATTGGAAGCCTCCTGGGCATTGCTCTGGGAGGCAACGTTGCCGTAGGAGAGGCCGGCATAGTTATGAGTCGGGCCGACCAGACCGTCGAAATTGACCTCGAAGTGCTTCATTGAGTACATCCTTTCGATTTTTATGATGGGTAGCGGTTCCTTCCGCGCACAATGCGTCGGGGTTGGGCCATTATAAAGAGATTTTATTTTTTTGTAACAAGCCAGTAACCGGCAGACGTTTTTATGTCGTTTCAGATATAAAAAGAGGGGCGGTATGGCAGAAAATTGAAAAAGCGGTTGCGTCCGGCCTGTTGCCTTCGCATTAATAAATAAAGAAGCAATAAAAGAAGCCGTGTGGTGCGGGCTGGTCAGGCAAATTTGCTCACAAGATTGCTTTTTCGCGTCAAATCTCTTATACAGCCCCACAAAACCGCACACCAACCCCGTCGGGTGCAATGAGGATAATAGTTACAGCATGGGCAAATCACTGGTCATAGTGGAGTCTCCGGCCAAGGCCAAGACGATCAACAAATATCTGGGCAAGGACTACGTGGTGAAATCCAGCGTTGGTCATGTTCGCGATCTGCCCACCAGCGGCAGCGCCAGCACCGAGCCCAAGAAACCTGTCATTCGCGGCATCAAGTTGAGCGAATCCGAGAAGGCTGCCAAGGATCGCAAGGCCCTGTTTGCCCGGATGGGTATCAATCCGACCGCTGGCTGGAAGGCTAACTACCAGATTTTGCCCGGCAAGGAGAAGGTGGTCAGCGAGTTGCAAAGTCTGGCCGAGAATGCCGACACCATCTATCTCGCAACCGACTTGGATAGAGAAGGAGAGGCGATCGCCTGGCACCTGCGCGAGATCATCGGTGGCGACGACAGCCGCTACAAGCGCGTGGTGTTTAACGAAATCACCAAGAGCGCCATCAAGGAGGCGTTCGCCCAGCCGTCCGAACTCAATATTGACCGCGTCAATGCCCAGCAGGCCCGTCGTTTCCTCGACCGCGTAGTGGGTTACATGGTCTCCCCACTGCTGTGGAAGAAACTGGCCCGCGGTCTCTCCGCCGGTCGGGTACAGTCCGTTGCGGTGCGTCTCATCGTCGATAAAGAGCGCGAAATCAAGGCGTTCGTTCCGGTCGAGTTCTGGGATCTCAATGCCGACCTGCTGACCGCCGACAAGAGCGATCTGCGGATGGAAGTGGTCAGCCGCAACGGGGCCGACTTCAAGCCGGTGACCCAGGCCGAGACCTTTGCCGCTGTCGCAACCCTGGAAGGGGTCGACTACAAGGTGGTGAACCGGGAAGACAAGCCGACCGGCTCCAAGCCGTCCGCGCCGTTTATCACCTCCACCCTGCAGCAGGCGGCCTCTACCCGTCTGAGCTTCGGGGTCAAGAAGACCATGATGATGGCCCAGCGTCTCTATGAAGCGGGTTACATCACCTATATGCGTACCGACTCCACCAACCTCAGCAAAGAGGCGGTTGAAGCGGTGCGTGAATATATCGGCGAGCAGTATGGCGCGGCCTATCTGCCAGCCGAGCCGAATCTGTATGGTGCCAAGGCCAATGCTCAGGAAGCGCACGAGGCGATCCGTCCCTCCAACGTACAGGTGACTGCCGAGATGCTGGAAGGGATGGAGCCGGATGCCATGCGTCTGTACGACCTCATCTGGCGTCAGTTCGTTGCTTGCCAGATGACCCCTGCTCAGTACGACTCCTCCACCCTGACCGTTAAGGCGGGTGAGTTCGAGCTCAAGGCCCGTGGCCGTACCCTGCGCTTCGCCGGTTGGACCAAGGCCCTGCCGCCGATGGGTCGCAAGGGCGAAGATAGCCAGCTGCCGGCGGTGACCGTTGGCGAGGTGCTGAAACTGGTCAAGCTGGATCCGCGCCAGCACTTCACCAAGCCGCCTGCCCGTTTCACCGAAGCCGCGCTGGTGCGCGAGCTGGAAAAACGCGGCATCGGCCGTCCGTCTACCTACGCCTCTATCATCTCCACCATCGTTGATCGCGGTTATGTGCGGGTCGAGAGCCGCCGTTTCTTCGCCGAGAAGATGGGCGAGATTGTCACCGATCGTCTGGTGGAGAACTTCGTCGAGCTGATGAACTACGAGTTCACCGCCAAGATGGAAGACAAGCTCGATGGCATCGCCGAAGGGAGCCTTGAGTGGAAGAAGGTGCTGGACGCCTTCTACGCCGAGTTTACCCAGGAGCTGGAGAAGGCTGACAAGGCGCCTGAAGAGGGCGGCATGCGTGCCAACCAGATGGTGATGACCGACATCGACTGCCCGGATTGCGGCCGCAAGATGGGTATTCGTACCGCCACCACCGGCGTGTTCCTCGGCTGCTCCGGCTATGCTTTGCCGCCGAAAGAGCGCTGCAAGAAGACCATCAACCTGGTCTCTGCCGACGAGTTTGTCTCCGCCACTGACGGCGAAGAGGCGGAAACCGAAGCGCTGCGCGCCAAGCACCGCTGCGGAGTCTGTGGTACCGCGATGGATGCCTATATCATCGACGATAGCCGCAAGCTGCACGTCTGTGGTCGCAACCCGGATTGCGATGGCTACGAAATCGAGAAGGGCCAGTTCAAGCTCAAGGGCTACGAAGGGCCGAGCATCGAGTGCGACCGTTGCGGAGCCGAGATGCAGCTCAAGAACGGCCGTTTCGGCAAGTACATGGGCTGCACCAACGAGACCTGCAAGAACACCCGCAAGATCCTGAAAAACGGCGACATCGCGCCGCCGAAGGAGGATCCGGTACCGTTGCCGGAGCTCAAGTGCACCCAGTCCGATGCTCACTTCGTGCTGCGTGACGGTGCTGCCGGTCTGTTCCTGGCAGCCAGCAACTTCCCCAAATCCCGCGAGACCCGCGCGCCGCTGGTGGAAGAGCTCAAGCGCTTCAAGGATCGCATCTCCGCCAAGCACAAGTATCTGGCCGGTGCCCCGCTCACCGATCCGGACGGCAACCCAGCTATCGTGCGCTTCAGTCGCAAGACCAAGGAGCAGTACGTGATGAGCGAGGTCAACGGCAAGGCGACCGGTTGGACCGCTCACTACGACAACGGTACCTGGCAAGAGAGTTTGCCAAAGGCTAAAAAAGCCTGATGAAAAGAGGCCCCGACAAGGGGCCTCTTTGCTTATGGATAGCGGTATACTGAGACAGCTGCAAGGAGTGCAGCTGTCGTCAATCGCGAAGTAGACAAGGAGGTTGAGATGGAGATTAACGAGATCCGGCCGGGCATGAGCTGCATGACCCGTGAAGGAGCGGCCTATGTGCTGGAAGTGGACCGACAGAGCTTGCTGGTGCTGCTGCAGCGCGCGGATGAGACCATACCGGTGCAGGTGCGCAGCGACGAGATCCTGGCGCCGCTGGAGTGATCCGTCTGTGATCCCCTCAAAACGGCAGTAGAAAAAGCAGCTCGGCCAGATCGGGCTGCCATTGCCACTCCTTCATTCTGACCCGCCCACCGATCACCACGACCCCTTCTTGCTGCAGGCGTCCCGTTTGTTCGGCAAAGCCTGGCGATCCTTTCGGTAACGAGATAGTGCCCGCTGCGCTCAGCACCCGATGCCACGGCAGTACCTTGTCGGTTTCCCGCAGCACCTTGCCCACCAGTCTTGCCCGTCCGGGCAGCCCGGCCAGATCGGCCACCTGACCATAACTGACCACTCGGCCTGCCGGGATCAGGGCGATGATCGCTTCGATACGGGCCGTTTTGTTCAATGGGGATGGACTTGGTTCAATGCTCATAGACCCGATTCGTCAAAAACAACAGAAGCGCCATTGTGGCGCTTCTGTCATGAGGCTGGCAATGATTCAGCCGAAGGTCTGGCTAAGCCCCTTCAGTTGCTTGGCCCGTTCCAGCAGAGCCTGACTGGAGTGATCGACATCCAGCATCTTCTGACTGTTGGCGTGGGAGTACTCGGAGATCTGGTGGATACTGCGGCTGATCTCCTCTACTACCGCTTGTTGCTGCTCAGCAGCGGTGGCGATCTGGGTGGAGTGTTCGGTGACCAGCTCTATCTCTGCCAGCACGGTATGGAGGCTGCTGGCGCCCTGGCGGGTCATCTCGGCACATGCGCGGGTCTGTTGCAGGTTCTCTTGCATCATCCCCTTCCAGCGTCCCAGAGTGTGCTGGATCTGCTTGATGCTGCCCTGGATCTGCTCGGTCGCCTTGTGGGTGCGGGTCGATAGAGTTCGCACCTCGTCTGCGACCACTGCAAAACCACGGCCCTGCTCCCCGGCGCGAGCCGCTTCGATGGCGGCGTTGAGGGCCAGCAGGTTAGTCTGCTCGGCGATGCCCTGGATCTCGCCCATTACACTGCCAATCCGTTCGGATTCGCTGGCGAGCTCCACTGCCGAGTTGAACGCCAGCTCTGCCTGTTTGGCGAGCTGTTCGATCTGTTGCTCGGTCTGGTTCAACTGCTGGTTGGTTTGTTCACAACGATTGCGAGCTTCGTTGACCTGACCGTTGGAGTCCTGAATGTTGCGGGCGATTTCGTGAGCTGTGTTGGCCATTTGAGTCATAGCCGTAGCCATCTGCTGGGTCTGGGCATCTTGCTCGTTGATATCGAGACAGGCCTGATGAGAGGCCTGCTTCAGATTGATGGCCAAGGTTTGCAGAGGTGCCGTGGCATCGTTGATCCGCCCCAACACGGTTCGGATGCGAGCCTGCAGCATCTTGATATGAAAATCGGCAATGGCGCCGGGGTTGTCACCGGAGTAGACCAGCCGGGTCAGACTGTCATATTCGCGGCCCAGCTGCTGCAGATAGTGGGGTAGGGCAAAGAGCTCGCGCCAGTAGGCTCCGCCAATAAGCAACAGGGGCAGCAGCATCAGCAGGACGGTCATGGCCCCTTGGCTGGCGAAGGTCCAGCCCATCAGGCCGAGCAGCAGCAGGGTAATGGCTGGGGTGCGCACTCTGGCAAGAGAGGGAAGGTTGCTGCTGTTGCCTCGCTCGGCCTTGAGCAGGGCTTGGTAGGTCTGAGCGGCGATGCGCTTGAATTGGGGCTCGGGCTTGCAGCGTACCGACTGGTAGCCGCTGATCCTGTTGCCTTCGTAGATGGGGGTGACGTAGGCATCTACCCAGTAGTAACGACCATCCTTGCAGCGATTTTTGACGATGCCGCGCCAGGGTTTGCCCTCCTTGAGACGGGCCCAGAGATCGGCGAAGGCGGCCTTGGGCATGTCGGGGTGGCGTACCAGATTGTGGTTGTGACCGACCAGCTCGTCGGCGCTATAGCCGGCGATGGTGCAAAAAGCCGGATTGGCATAAGTGATCACCCCGCGCAGGTCAGTGGTGGAGACCAGTTGTACGTCGGCAGGAAACTCCACTTCGCTATCCAGGGTATGGACATCTCTGCGGGCCATAGGAATACGCTCCGATGTTCTTGTTGATAATGTTGTCGTTGTTATTGTGGCAGATCTGGAGGTGGCCGCAGGCTCGCGCCAGCAGGAGGCAGACCAGCTTCATTGGGGGCTGGATTTTGCCAATAATGGCGGATGAATGGTAGGGGGAAGTTGATGTTTTGTTGGCTAATCGTAAAAAAGGCGGCCGATTGGCCGCCAAAGTAGAGACAACATTACCTCTGTGGCATCCGGTAGCGCACCTGCAACTGATCGAGGATCTGCAGCTGACCCGGCAGGCGGGCGGCGAAGTGCTCCCAGCCCTTGTGGGCGGGATCGCTCCAGGCCACCTCGGCCGTGGCCAGCATACGCGGGAACAACATGTAGTCGAGACGATCACGACTGGTGATCAATTCTGACCACAAGGGGCTCAGCACCCCGAGGATGTTATCGTTGGCATGGAAATCGGCTGGGGCAGGGTCACACGAGTAGATCTGCTCCAGATTGAGGGTACCCGCCCAGTAGAGGCCGGGTTCATGAATATCGGCGCTCCAGGCGAGATCGAGATAGAGGAACTGGGCGG
The DNA here is from genome assembly GCF_049171595.1 of Aeromonas sp. 603607. NCBI lineage: Bacteria > Pseudomonadati > Pseudomonadota > Gammaproteobacteria > Aeromonadales > Aeromonadaceae > Aeromonas > Aeromonas sp. 603607. Next base: position 169,101 of record NZ_JAAKOV010000007.1, on the reverse strand, counting down.
GTGCCATCACCACCGGATAACCGGCCGCGGCAGCATCCAGCCCCGCCTGAAAGCTGGTCCAGGCACAGATGGCCGCTTTGCGGCTCACCTTGTCGCCATGCAGGATCTCCTCCCAGCCAATCATCTGTTTGCCTCTGGCGGCCAGATAGCGCTGGCAGTGGCGCAGCAGATGGCCCTGCAGCTCGCGGCAGTCGGCGTAGCCCTGCTCGGTCATCAGCAGTTGGCATGCGGGGCTGTCGGTCCAGACCCCGGTCGGCACCTCGTCACCCCCCATGTGGATCTGCGGGCCGGGAAAGAGCTCGCATACCTCGTCCAGCACCGCCTCCAGAAAGCGGTAGGTGCCGGGCAGGGCGGGGTTGAGCACGTTGTCATCGAAATGCTGAACCGAGCGGTAGCGGGAGTGATCCGCCGTTTCGATCAGCAACTCGGGCAGCGCCTTGATGGCGGCGTGGCAGTGGCCCGGAATGTCGATCTCGGGAATGACGGTGATGCCGAGCTCACCGGCATAGCTCACCAGCTCCTTCACCTCGCTCTGGGTGTAGTAGCCGCCATAGGGTTCGGCACCGCCGCTGAGCTGGGGGGCGATCGCCAGATCGTGGCCGCGCCAGGCACCCACGTCGGTCAATGCCGGGAAGGCCTTGATCTCGAGCCGCCACCCCTCGTCATCGGTCAGGTGCCAGTGAAAGCGGTTGAACTTGTAGAGGCTCATCAGCTTGAGCAGGCGCTTGATGGTGGCCGGCGTGTGGAAGTGCCGGGCGCAGTCGAGAAAAATGCCGCGAAAGCCAAAGCGCGGGGCATCCTCCAGCGTGATGCAGGGCAGGCTCTCCCCATGTTGCAGATACCACTGGGCTAGCGTCACCAGCCCATGACGCCAGCCCGTTTCGTCGGCGGCGGCAATTACCACCTCCTGCGGCGTGATGGTCAGTTGGTAGGCTTCGGGGGCCAGTTTGGCCTCGGTCAGCCGGATTTCTGCGTCGTGATCCTGCTCCAGCGCCAGCGATGTGAGTTCGTTGAAGTGGGCCAGCAATTTCGGCACATCGCGGGGGGCGCTGACATGAGCCCGCTCGGCCAGCCGGAAGTTCCCCTCCAGCAGTACCAGATGGGCCGGTTGCGGCACTATACCGGGCAGGGGCTCGACATCCGGCAGGTCGGGGCGGGCTACCGGCGGGTTATCCAGTCCGAGATCCTGCGCTGCCAGCGTCACCGGCAGCAGCTGGGCACCCGTGGTCGCCTCCGGCAAGCTGAGGAAAAAGCCCTGCGGCATGTCGGAGAGCTTCTTGATGGGCGTCTGGCGGCAGCAAAAGCGCAGCTCGCAGCTGCCAGCGTTTGGGACAATCACCTTGTAGCTGCCGCTCTGGCGCTCCAGCTCGCCCCCTTGCAAGGAGTCGGGGTCGATATGGCGAGCCAGACAGAAGTGCAGCTTCCACCGGGTATCCGGCATGCGGGATAGGGTGAAGGTGAACCAGACATCCTCGCCGTCACGTCGGGCGACCTGGGTGTGGATCAGGGGTGTAGACATGGAAAATCCTCTGATTGGGCAAACAGGATGGCGCCATCGAGCGCATCTGCCTGGGGGGGGATCAGGTTGAGCTGGCCGAGACGGGGAGCGAGGCGGGTGCCAATCCCCCCCAGCAGGGCGATCTGTCTGGCACCCTGCTGGGTCATTCCCTCCAGCAGGATCCGCAGCTGTTCGCAGGTTTCGTCCAGCAGCTGATTGGCGAGCTCGTCGCCATCGCTGGCGGCATCGAATACCCAGGGGGCAAAGTGGCCATAGTCCGCCGGAATGGCGCGGGTGGCCCAGCGTACCACCTCGGCCTGATCCCGCTTGAAGCGGTCCATCAGGCGGATTGCGAGGGTGCTGGGGGGCAGAATGCCGTCGTGGCAGAGCAGAGATTGCTGGATGGCGCGCAGCCCGAGCCAGGCGCCGCTGCCTATGTCCGAAATGGGGAAGCCGCGGCCGGAACAAGTACGGATCTGCCCTTCCTGATAGATCAGCCCCACCGAGCCGGTACCGGCGATCAGGATGGCCCCCTCACGGCCACCAAAGGCGCCGAGGCAGGCACCGAAGGCATCGGAGGTGAGCCTGACGCTGGCGAAGGGGAAGGGCATCTCGAGCAGGGCGTGATAGCAGTCGGCCAGCTCGGCGGAGGCGAGCGCCAGCCCGACCCCCATCTGCTGTTCGCACTCTATTCCGAGCCCGGCCGTAAGGCGGGCGCTGGCGATGGCAGCCAGCACATTGGCGTGGGCATGGGGGATGCCCAGCTCCAGATTGGAGCCGGCCGCGCGCCCCTCTCCGAGCAGCTTGCCCGCCCGATCCCGAATGCGGGCGCGGGTGTGGGTGCCCCCGCCATCGACGCCTACCCAGAACTCAATCATGGCGACCTCCCTGCTCATTTCGAGCACTCAGGGCGCTCTGCCAGCTGATGGCAAGGGCAAACCAGGCTGCGTGGGGGATCCACTGCTCGCCCCAGCGCCAGTTCTGATCCAGCCGATCCTTGTACTCCTCCGGAATAAAGGCCACCTCATTTTCGTCATCAAACCCTGAGGTGATGCCGTTGCAGATACCCCCCTGCGCATTGGGATAACCGGCGGTATAGGCGGGGTTGTTGATGCCGTGGCCCGCCAGCATGCAGGCGTTGAAGGGGTTTTGCCCGAGGATCCAGTCGAGTTGGCGCTGACCGTAAGTGATGAGCGGCTGGCTCTGGCGGGGGAAGTGACGGGCGCCAGCAAAGGCCATGGCAGCCAGCGAGGCCAGGCGGGCATTCTCCCCCTGCCACCAGTAACCGGATTCGTTGTTGTGGGGCATAAAAAAGCTGACGCGCGGCGCTTCATCCACCCCTTTGACATATTGGCGGGCGAGGGAGAAGGGGTTGCCCGCACGGGCGCAGAGCGCCAGCTCGGCGGCCAGCGCCTGTTCCACCACGGTCTGTGCTTGGGCCTTGTGCTCCTGCTCCGGCTCTACGCCCAGATATTCCAGCAGCGCCAGCACCGGCAGACCAGCTTCTGCGGCGTGGTAGTAGGGGCGCGAGCCATCCTCGTTGGCCGACCAGTAGTGACCCAGCTCAGGATGAGGGCGCTGGCGGGCGCAGAGCTTGCTGACGCGGGCTCTCGCCTCATTCAGCCACTCGTTGCCGAAGGTGCGGGTCAGCTCCACCGCTGCCAGCAGGGCGCAGTAGTCGTCGATGATGTTCTCGACCCCGTCATCGAGGTAGGCAAGGTTGTGTTCGCACAGATGCAGGTAGCCGCGTTTGGCGGCCTCGGCATAGCGGCTGGCATCGAAGTCGCCGCTGACGCTCTCGCGGGCGGCGCGGGCCAGCGCGGCGATGGCCATGCCGCCCCCTTGGCGAAAACCCGCCTGCCAGTTGGCAGACTTGAGCCCCTGCTGGGTGGCATAGGCGCATAGCTCGCGCTGGGCAGGGTCTTTGCTCCACTTGTCGAACAGGGTCATGTAGAAGAAGCCCGACTCATCCTGCATCCGGCAGAGGAAATCGGCGCCGTGCAGCGCCTCGTCATTGAGCCGCTTGCAGAGGTTCACCCCGTCGATATCGCGGCGCGGGGCCAGCAGTTCGCGGCATTTGAGCAGAGCCCACACCACCATGGGGGTCTGCTGGGGGTTGAGGTAGTTGGCGTAGGAGAGGTGGCTCAGGTACTTGCTCATGTCGCCGCTGGCATCGAACCAGCCGCCGTGCACATCTTTGTGCTGGTCGGTGCCAAACAGGCGGGCGTTGCGGTCGGCCCGATCGAATATGCCGCTGGCACGCTGCCCCTTGAAGTAGTGGATGACATCGGAGAGGCAGTGGCTGGCCAGCAGATCCGGGCCGATGGCAAAGCGGGTGGAGCGGACTATGCCTTGGGCAGTGATCGCCTCCAGCCGATAGTGGCCGGGCTCCTTGAAGGCGGAGAAGTCGGCACGCCAGTAAGCGCGGCCTTGCCAGCTAGGGACGCAGCCAGCCGGTTGCAGCGGGGTTTCAAACAGGATCTGGCCATCATCGAGGCGTTGCAGCCTGACATAGCCGCCGAGATCAGGGGCGGGGGAGGTTTGCAACAGGGCGACCTTGTGTCCGTCGCACTCGTAGCCCACCTGATTGATCAAGAGTTCCATCAAGGTATTACTCCTGTGGTTCACCGCCGGGCGGTGAGGCACATCACGGGGCTGTGGCCGCCCCGTATCGAGGCATGGCCGGACAGGGTTGTCCGGCCGATCTAAGTCTCACCTTCACTCGTAGAGATAGCAGCGCACGAAGTGGTTGTCGGCAAGCCTGGTGATGGGGGGCAGCGCCTCCTTGCAGCGGGGCATCGCCTGATTGCAGCGCCCGGCAAAGGGGCAACCGCAGGATTCCGGCGTCCAGAGCGGGATCTCCCCCTTGCGGCCTCCCTCCAGCTCGGCGTGGATGCTCTTCTCGGGGTCTGGCACCGCCGAGATGAGCAGCTGGGTGTAGGGGTGCTGCGGGTGGTGCAGGATTTCGTCCACCTCGCCCCACTCCACCATGTGCCCCACATACATCACCGCCAGATCTTCCGCCACATAGCGGGCGGTGGCGATGTCGTGGGTAATGTAGAGCATGGAGACGCCGAGCTCGTTCTTCATCTGCTCCATCAGGTTGAGGATGCCGATGCGAATGGAGACGTCGAGCATGGAGGTGGGTTCGTCCGCCAGCACCACTTCCGCCTCCACCGCCAGATTGCGGGCGATGTTGACCCGCTGGCGCTGGCCGCCGGAGAGCTGGTGCGGATACTTGGCCGCCGTCGCCTTGGCGGGGGTCAGGCCGACCTTTTCCAGCAGGGCGTAGACCATGTCGGGCAGCTCTTTCTTGTCGATCACCTTGCTGTGCAGCAGCAGGGGACGGGCGATGTGGTGATAGATGGTGTGGGTCGGGTTGAGCGAACCGAACGGATCTTGCCACACCATCTGCACGCTCTGGCGATAGTCCAGCAGGGCGGTGCCCTTGTTGAACTCCTCCAGATCGTGGCCGCGATAGAGAATGCGCCCGGCACTGAGCTTGTACATCTTGGCGATGATCTTGGCGATGGTACTCTTGCCGGAGCCCGACTCCCCGACCACCGCCAGGGCGCGGCCCCGGTGCAGGTTGAAGGTGATGTCGGAGAGGGCCCGCATCTTGCCACTCTTGATGGCATTGGAGTTGATGGGGAAGTCCTTGTAGAGGTGCTGGACTTCGATGATGGGTGCATCGGTTTTGGCGATTTGCATGACAGACATCCTTAACAGCCAGCGGCCTTGTCCAGATAGATCACGGAATCTTGTTGCAGTCCCTGCTCCTCATAGAGGTGGCAGGCGGTCTGTTGCCCGGGGCGGATCTCGGCCAATTTGGTGTACTCCTGACGGCAGCGATCGTGCACCTTGCCGCAGCGGGCCTGAAAGCGGCAGCCGACCGGCACCTCCAGCAGGTTGAGCGGGGTGCCCGGGATCCCCTCCAGTACCTTCTTCGGCCCGTGCAGGGGCGGGAAGGAGTTGCCCAGCCCTCTGGTATAGGGGTGCAGCGGCGCGGTCAGGATCGCCTTGGAGGGGGCGACTTCCACCAGTTCACCGGCATACATGATGCCGATGCGATCGCAGAACTCCACCATCAGGGAGAGGTCGTGGGTGATGAACAGAATGGAGAAGTTGAACTTCTCTTTCAGGGCATAGACCTTCTGCAGGATCTCCCGCTGTACCACCACATCGAGCGCCGTGGTCGGCTCATCCATGATGAGCAGCTCGGGGTTGAGCGCCATGGCGATGGCGATCACCAGCCGCTGGCGCATGCCGCCGGAGAACTGGTGCGGGTAATCCTTGAGCCGGCTCGGGTGGATATCGACGATGGTGAGCAGCTCCTGGGCGCGCTTGATCGCCTCGTAACGGGTCATGCCGGGGTTGTGGGCCAGCAGCACGTCGCAGAACTGCTCCTCCATCCGCAGCACAGGGTTCAGGGCGTTCATGGCGGACTGGAACACCACCGACACCTGTTGCCAGCGGTAGGAGCGCAGCCGCTCGTCGTTGTAGTGGAGGATATTCTCCCCCTTGAACAGGATCTCGCCACCGCTGATGTAGGCGGGCGGCTTGTGCAGCCGGGCCACCGAGAAGGCGACGGTGGATTTGCCGCAGCCCGACTCACCGGCGAGACCGAAGATCTCGCCCTGTCTGATATCGAAGCTCACCGAGTTGACGGCGCGCACGTCGCCATTTTCGGTGATGTAGTCGACGCAAAGATTGCGTACTGACAGCAGTGGATGCTTGTTCATGCTGTCTTCTCCTGTGCTGTGGCAACCGGAGTGGTGACCGGGGCCGCGAGTTTCTTCCAGCGGCTCAACCCTTTGTGGGAGCGCAACTGCGGGTTGGCAATCTCGTCGATGGCGAAGTTGAGCAGGGCCAGACCGGCACCCAGGGTGGCGATGGCGAAGCAGGGGGCCAGGATCTCCCACCAGGCGCCGACCAGAATGGCGCTGGAGGTCTGGGCGTTGTAGAGCATGATGCCCCAGCTCACCACGGTCGGGTCGCCAAGCCCCAGGAACTCCAGGGTCGCTTCGGTGACGATGGCGTAGATGATGGAGCCGATGAAGCTCACCCCGATGATGGAGATGAGGTTGGGCAGGATCTCTACCAGAATGATGCGCCAGGCCGGCTCGCCCAGCACTTCTGCGGCGATGACGAACTCCTTCTCGCGCAGGGCCAGGGTCTGGGCGCGGATCACCCGCGCGCCATAGGCCCACGATGTCAACCCTATTATCACGGCAATCACCGCCGGTGACGCCTCCCCGATAAAGCTTGCCAGCACCAGTAGCAAGGGGAGGTTGGGGATCACCAGTACCACGTTCATCAGGAAGGTGAGGCACTCATCCACCAGACCGCCGAAGTAACCGGCGGTGATGCCGATGGCGACGGCCAGGGTGCAAACCAGCAGGCCTGCGCTGAAGCCCACCAGCAGCGAAATACGGGCGCCGTTGGTGAACTGGGCCCAGATGTCGTGGCCCATGCGGGTTGAACCCATCACGAACTCGGCACTGGGCGGCTGGTGCGGGCGAGCCACCCGTTTGGTCGGCTCGTTGCTGGCCAGAATGGGGGCAAAGAGGGCCATCAGTACGAAGGCAACCACGATGGCGAGGCCACAGGCAGCCTTCTTGTTGCCCAGCAAGATTTTGAGAATGGTCGGCATACGCATCTTATTTGCCTCCTGTACGCAGACGGGGATCCAGGAAGACGTAGAGCACGTCGGCCAGGAAGTTGAAGCTGAGCATGGTGATGGTCATGATGAGCAGCTGCCCCTGAATGAGCGGGTAGTCGCGGGCCAGAATGCCCTGATAGAGGGTCAGGCCCAGGCCGGGATAGTTGAAGATCACCTCGGTGATGAGGGAGCCACCGATAACGAAGCCGAGCGCCATGGAGAGGGCGGTGACGCTGGGCAGAATGGCGTTGCGGGCACCGTAGTTGAAGATCACACGGTTGCTGGAGAGCCCCTTGGCCTTGGCCATGGTGATGTAATCCTCGCCCAGCAGGTTGATCATGTTGTTGCGCATGGTGATAAGAAAGCCCCCCACCTGCACCACGGCCAGGGTCAGCACCGGCATGATGGCGTGGGTCATGATGCTCTTGATGTGCTCCCAGCCCCAGTCAGCCTTGATCTCCGGGCTGTAGGCGTAGCCGATGGGCAGCCACTCGAGGCTGACCCCGAACAGGAACAGGGCGAGCAGGGAGACCACCACCGGCGGAATGGCCTGCATCACCAGGGTGAGCGGGGAGAGAATGCTGTCCATCCGGCCGCCGCGATACCAGGCCGCGAAGATGCCGACGATGGAACCGATGGAGAAGCTCAGGATGGTGGAGGTGCCGACCAGAAACAGGGTCCAGCCGATGGCACGGCCCAGCACGTCAGAGACCTGCTGCGGATAGAAGCGCACCGAGGTGCCGAGATCCCAGGTGAAGACACTCTTCACATAGGTGAGAAACTGGGTGCCGATGGGGCCGTCGACGAAGCCGAAGGTGGCTTTGAGGGCTTCCAGGGCGGCGGGTTCCATCATGGCGCCAGCGCGGGCAAACATCACGGAGACAGGATCCCCTGGCATGGCACGGGGTAACAGGAAGTTGATGGTGGCGGCTACCAGAAAGGCAACCAGGTAGAAGGAAAAGCGTCTCAGTATGAATCCCATGATGGTACCTTTTACTGCAAGTCTGCCCCGCGTCGGGTATAGCTCCCCCGACCCTGGCGGTGCCTGGCAAGAAGGGGATTAACGGGGAAGATGGCCCCCCGCAGGGGGCCGGGATTGTTTAGCTGTTTGGCTTGAGGGACAACACGTGCAGCAGACGCTCAGGGGTGTCCGGGTGGAGCTGAGGTTTGGCTACCGGGTTATCAGCACTGAACCAGCCGTTGAAGCGCTTGGTGCTGTACTCGTACCAGGTCGGGTTGTTGAAGACCGGAATGATGGTCTGGTTGGCACCAACACGATCCTGGATGGCGAACATGATCTCCTTCTGCTTGGCTGCATCGGCGGTCTGGGTGAAGTCATCGATCAGCTTGTCGAGCTCGGGATCCTTGTAACGGGGCGCGGCGAAGCGGTTGCCACGGTCGCCCATGTTGCGGGAGTGGAACGCAGTCTCGAAGTACTTGTGCGGGTTGGCACCGGCAAAGTAACCCTGCAGGGCAACATCGAAGTCACCGGTGATCAGGTTCTCGGTCCAGACGGTTGCTTCCGGGGTGGCGGTCTTGGCGTTCAGGCCCAGCGCCTGCAGCCCTTCTACACCAATCTGAACTGTGTTGACCCAGTCGGTCCAGCCGTTCGGTACCAGTACCTTGAACTCGATCTTTTTACAGCTCGGGGTGTCGAGGAACTTGTCGCCGTCACAATCCTTGTAGCCTGCCTCTTTCAGCAGGGCCTTGGCCCCTTCCAGATCGAACTTGTTGTACTTGCCGTACTTCTTGTCCACTTCCGGGTTGTTCCAGGAGTCAAAGGCTTTGCCCAGACCTGACGGGTACTCGTTGACGGTGGGGTAGCCGTAGCCCGCGATATCCACCATGGACTGGCGGTCCATCGCCATGGAGAAGGCGCGGCGGAAGTTGATGTCGTTGAAGGCTTCGTTATTGCCCGGGTTCTTGGTCTGGAAGTTGACGTTGAACGCCACGGTACCGGAGGCCGGGAACCAGTATTTATTGTTCTTCGGATCGTTGCCGACGTAGAGGCGCTCGATATCCGGTACGAAGGAGCCGAACCAGTCGATGTCACCTTTCATGACAGCAGCCAGCACCTGGTCGTTGGTGGCCATCTGCGGCATGCGGATACAGTCGATAGCGAGGTTGGCGTTATCCCAGTAGTGCGGGTTGCGGCACTGGGTGTAGAGCTGGGCGGAGAAGTTGTCCACTTCGGTGAAGGGGCCTGTACCAACCGGCTTGTCGTTGGTGAAGGCAACCGGATCTTTCACCGATTTCCACTGATGCTCCGGCACGATAGGTACCAGCACCAGATCGTTCACCACGTTGGTGTTGACCTCGGTCAGGTCGAATTTGACCTTGTTTGGGGCCAGCTTCTCGACGCTCTTGATCTGGGTCCAGATAGAGCGCTCATCCAGCGCCTTGTTGGCCTTGACCAGATTGAAGGAGAAGATGATGTCATCGGCATCAAAGACTTCGCCGTCAGACCACTTCACGCCGTCACGCAGATCGAAGGTGACGGATTTCAGGTCATCGCTGAACGCATAGTTGGTGGCCAGACGATAGACGGGTTTGCCCCCTTGCATATCGTTAAAGATCACCAGCGGTTCATAGATGAAGTGACGGGTGGTGTGCAGCAAGCCCGCTTGCAGGAAGGGGTTGAAGTTCTTGACCCAGGCGGTTTCCTGCTGTGCGACCATGGTCAGCACGGTTTTGTTTTCTGCGGCCATGGCGTTACCGGCGGCACCGGCAAGCATCATGGTTCCCAGCATTACAGCGGTAGAGATTTTGGATACTTTGGCAAGCATATGTTTTCCTTTCTTATTTTTTGGCATTCCCGAGGGTTCGCCTTGTTTTGTGTGAGCACCGGTTTCGCATGCTGATGAAATCGGCCCTCTGTGTTGGTCAGGTGTCTAACCTTTGTCGTTCTGTTTTCCAACGCCCTAAGCAAACCAGAATTAACAGGAAAACAACAACTATTGATTTCGTTGTTTTCGTAAAAATTGACGGTGTTACGTCAATCTCGTCAAAATCGATTTTTATATGTTTAAAATCATTGGTTTGCGTTATTTGCTTTCGCGTAAAAAGTGGCTGTAAAAATGGCGTATATGACAAATTTGTGAATTGGATCTGCTCTCGATTTCGGGGTTGTGCGGGGCTTTGTTTTGCATAAAAAGAAACCAGATTGCCAATTGTGATCCGGCGCCCGTTTAGGGCGCCGTGTCACGGCTTGCGGTTGGCGAGTTGACGCAGGGTCTGTGCGCTGTGCTGCAACTGCTGGCGCTGGTGGTCATTGAGCGGGCAGTGGCCCAGCACATACTCGGTGGTGGCCACTACCGTTTTCCAACGTGGCGACTTGGGCAGGGTGTCCAGACTCAGGTATTTGTCGAGGGTGCGGGTCTGCGGGCTGGATCTGTCCATATAGACCCGCCACAGCTTGCTCTTCTCTGCCAGCACGATTTTGCCCTTGCCGGTCCCCTGCTGCCAGGCATCCAGGGTGAGCTGCATGGTCTCTACCAGCGCACGGCGCAGCGGCTCGTCATCCTGCTGGCGAATGAGGTCGTCGGCCAGCGAACGGAACTCGCCACCCAGGCGGCTCAGCTCGCCCAGCAGCTGTTCATCTTCGATGATGGCTTGCCGCGAGAGGTTCTTGAGGGCGTTCTCCAGCGCCATTATCCGGTTCTCATCCTGACGCAGCTCGGTACTCAGAGTGAGAGCGAAAGCGGCCTGTCCTCCGAGCGTGATAGGCAGGGCACGGGCGTTGAGCACATCTTTTTGCCCGGCCACCAAAAATTCCAGATTGTGTTCCCGTTCGCTGGCAAGGTCGGGCCACTGATGTTGTAGCGGGGTGGCGAGCCACTCATTGAGGGGCTGCCCCTCCATGGCTTCCGGCTCCTGTCCCAGCAGGCGCGCCAGCACCCGGGAGGCAAACAGCACTGTGCCCTGCTCGTCGATAAAGATCATGGGGTCGGCCCCTTCGCCGAGCAGGGCCAGCAGGCGCTGCTGATCCTGATGCAGTCGATCCTGCAGGGTGAGGCGATGTTCGATCTCCTGCTTCAATAGCCGGTTCTCTACCAGCGAGGCGCGTCCGGCCTTGGCCTCCAGCAGTGCCTTGACCCGGGCAAACAGCTCCTCCTTGCAGAAGGGTTTGACCAGATAGTCGTTGGCACCGGCCCCGAAGCCCTCCTCGATATCCTTGGGCTGGTTGAGGGCGGTGAGCAGCAGCACCGGCAGCATATCTTTCGGGTGTTGCTGGCGCAGGCGACGGCAGACGTCAAAACCGGAAAGGGTCGGCATCATCACATCGAGAAGGATGAGGTCCACCGGCTCCTCGGCCAGCTTGGCCAGCGCATCGTGGCCATCGCTGCTGGGCAGAATGCGGTAGCCGCAGGGCTGCAGCAGATGGCGCAGGATGTGCAGGTTGATGGGCTCGTCATCCACCACCAGAATGAGCGGAGCATCCTCGGGGGGAGGGGGCAGATCGTCGCTCTCCCAGTCCGGCAGGATCAGCGGTTGCTGGCGCACCAGCTGATGCTCGATCTGGCGGCTGTCGAGAGTCAGATTGGCCGCTTTGCCGGTGGCAAGGGGCAGGGTAAAGGAGAAGGTAGAGCCAACGCTCGGCTCGCTCTCGACAAACAGCTCGCCCCCCATCAGGTGCACCAGCTGGCGGGTGATGGAGAGGCCAAGGCCGGCCCCCTGCTTGCTTACCTCCGGGCTCATCTGCACCAACGGCTCGAAGATGTGCTCCAGATGATCGGGGGCGATGCCGATGCCGGTGTCGGTGACCTTGATGCGCAGGAAGTTGTTCTCGACGATGGCACTGAGCACCACCTTGCCCTGCGGCGTGTACTTGATGGCGTTACCCACCAGGTTGTAGAGCACCTGTTCGAGCCGCTGCTCGTCGGCCAGCACCGGCGGCAGTTCGGCCGGGCTGATATCCACCAGAGTGAGGGGTTTGGCCTGCACCAGATGCTGGCAGAGGTCCAGCACCAGCCGGATCACCCCTTTTGATGAGACGGGCTGGGAGTGGATCTCCAGCTGGCCGTAGCGCATCTGATGGTAGTCCAGCAGATCATCCACCAGACGGGCCAGGCCGTCGGCGCTTTTGATGATGAGACCGAGCTGCTTTTGTTGCCCTTCGGTCAAATCCTGCTGGCTGGCGAGCATCGACTCGGCCATCCCCTTGATACCGTGAATGGGGGTGCGCAGCTCGTGGGAGGTGTTGGCCAGCAGTTCATCCTTGAGCTTGTCCGCCTGCTGCAGGCTGAGGTTCTGCTTGTGGGTCAGCTTGACCTGCTGTTGCAGCTCCAGGGTCTGCTGCTCGATGAGCTCGATCTTGTCCTTTACCGAGCGCTGCATATGGCGAAACGCCTCGGCCAGCCGGTCAATATCATCGCCGGTTCGCTCGATGGCGATGGGGTGATCCAGCGCGCCGTCGGCCACCTGCTCGGCTGCTTCGGTCAGGGATCGCAGCGGCGCCGTGATGGAGTGGGAGAGCCAGCGGGAGAAGAGGATCAGCAGCAGCACCGAGCCCGCGCCCAGCACAATTACCAGAGTTTCCAGCTGGCGGATCGGGGCATAGGCTTCCCGGGTGGAGATCTCGGCGATAAAGGCCCACTCGGTATCGAACACCTTCACCTGGGTGTAGGCGGCCAGCACCTCGTCATCCTGATAGGAGTGGAACAGCCCGACCCCCTGCTCGCCGGAGAGCGTCTTGGTGATGAGGGGTGTTTGCAGCGGCCGGAAATTGGGGCTGAAGCTGTTCTCGACGCTGAACTCCGGTGCCAGCCAGGCATCGGCGCGCATCCGCTTGTCAGGGCCGATCAGGATGGTCTCGCCGGTCTCGCCCAGCCCCTCCCGCTCCGCCATGATCTGGTTGAGCTTGTCCGGCAGCAGCTCGAAAATCACCACCCCACGCACATAGTCGTACTGCATCACGGGGGCTGCCATGTAGGCGACCACCTGCCCGGTCAGCTCGTTGCGGCCAAAATCGGTGAACTCGAAGATCTGCTGCGGTTTCTGGCCGCCATCGAGGCGGCGTTTGATCTTGGCGAAGGTCTGGCCCAAGCCACTGCCCTGATAAGGTCCGGAGAGCAGATTGGTGGCAAAGTTAGGGTGCTTGGTGACCGAATAGACCACATCACCGTTGAGGTCCACCAGAAAGATGTCGCTGTAGTTGGACTTGCGCACCATGTCGGCATAGCCGCGATGAAAGCGCTGGTGCACCCGGCCATACATCTCGTCGGCGAGGATAAGTGCCGTGATGGAGGGTTCGATCTCCACCTGACTGTCCGGTTTGCGCAGTTGATCCCAGGAGCCTGGCAGATAGCGGGCCTGAGCACGGCTGCGGGCCTCCTGCGGTGTGGTGCCCAACTTCTCGAAGGCGCCGGTAAAGCCATAGAAACGGCCGATACTGTTGCCGGCAAAATCCTGCTGGGAGAAGTTGATGATCTGCTCTTTGAGGTTGTTGAAGTAATCCTCGAGCTGACTCTTCTTGATATTACGAACGGAGACCAGATGGTTGGAGGTCTGGGTGGTGAGATCCTTGCCGTGGCTGTATAGGAAGAAGAGGGTGATGACCAAAAAGGGCACCATGCCCAACATGAAAAAAGCCAGCATTAACTGCGGCCTGAGCCCACGAAGCGTGAAGATCCATTTCATCTTGTGATTTTCAATTGAGAATCCGGTTATTAAGCCGCTCAAGTCTCGAACGAAAGCGTAATCATTTCAACGACTTTATCCCAAATTCGCTTGGTGGGTCACAGCAGGCTGGAGAAAAATGCAGCAAGGCGTTTAAACCCTGAGCAAACAGTTTGCATCATGGCTTAAATTGCGAAAAAGGGGTTGTGCTGGCGCTCGTGGTACGTATAATGCGCCTCGTTGTCAGGCAACTGGCACGAAAGCAGTAACGCGGGAATAGCTCAGTTGGTAGAGCACGACCTTGCCAAGGTCGGGGTCGCGAGTTCGAGTCTCGTTTCCCGCTCCAATCTTCCATCGCACCAACGATGGAACTCACTTTCAAGGCAATCAGTCTTGTCAGCATGGCGCGTTAGCAAAGCGGTTATGCAGCGGATTGCAAATCCGTTTAGTCCGGTTCGACTCCGGAACGTGCCTCCATATTCTATCTGTTTATCTCAATCACCACTCTTTGAGTCTGAGCCTTGGTCAGTATCCTTGCTGTACCAGTAACTGTTCGCAGCCAGCCTGTTTCCACTCGCGCTCGAGATAGTGGCTCACATCCGCCATGTTTTGCCCCCGATATTGAAACTGCACCTCGGCACTGTGCTGGTTGAGATCCGCAATCCGTTGCTTCAGTGTGCCGCATTGCCACAGGCTGACGGTGGGCACGCCCCGTTCGGCCAGCACGATGGCATCTTCCCGATTCAGTTGCCACTCCTCCAGTTGTGCCCGTGTCAGGGCAACCATCAGCACCAGCAGTGCCACTTCCGGCAGTTTCATGCGTGTCTCCCTACTGCATGTTTTTCCCCTGATAACTGTGGCAAAGCGCACGATTTTCGCAAGTTTGTTAACTGTTGGTTAATAACGTAACCCGTTTTCAGTATTTCCCGTTTTTCACTATTTTTTTATAAAAAAATGCGTTGGTGATGTAGTAATCCTACATGGAGTGGGGTAATCTTTGTTCAGTGGTCTTACCAGCAAGGAGTTACATCATGTTTCATCCCTTTTCCCTGACTCAGATTATTCTTCGTCGCATTTATGTATTGCTGGTGGGCATTCTGGCTTTCCCCGTGATGCTGTTTCGCAGCGATCGTGCCCGCTTCTACAGCTATCTGCACCGGATCTGGAATAAAACCAGCACCAAACCGGTGTGGCTCAAAATGAGCGAGCGTGGCGAGCGGATCTTCTACTAAACCCCATTCGCACCATGTGCAAAAAGAGACAGCCAAAGCTGTCTCTTTTTCTATCTGCTTGCCGCAACTCCTGGCTCCCAATACCACTCCGATTGTTTATTTATTGTTTCTTTAAAGTTGCATCCAGCCCTGCCTGTTGGCGGGTTTTTTTTATGTCTGACGCATCTTTTTTGATGGAAGCTGTGAAGAAGATTAACGGGATGAAAGCACCATATGGCACTTTACTCGTTCATTAATGGGTGGTCGTCTAGAAATTTTCAATGATGAAATAGCTGTTTAAAATCAATTCATTGAGTGTTTATATTGGGTTTTTTAACTCTTTTTGTGTTTTTTTTGAAAGGGAATATCCCGTTTGCCGGTTCTATTGCAGGTACCCGGTTGCGACAAATCGGGGATATCAGCAACATCCAACGACATCAAAAGGAACATGAACATGAATGTTAAAAAAAGCACTGCTATCGCCTCCGCCATGACCGGTCTGCTGGCGCTGGGCGCCCAATTTATCGCGGCACCAGCAATGGCTGCCGATGAAAAGGAGAAGTGCTACGGCGTGGTCAAGGCCAGCAAAAATGACTGTGCGACCAAGAGCAGCTCCTGCGCCGGTACTGCCAAGGAAGATGCTCAGGGTGATGCCTTTGTGGTGATGCCCAAAGGGCTGTGCGAGAAGCTGGTCGGCGGTTCGCTGCAACCCAAGTAAGAGACATCGGGCAGGGGATGGCCAACGGGTCGCCCCCTGCATCCTCTCTGATTGGCGAAAGCGAGTCTTGCGATGAACCCTTTGATTGGTATCGGATTACGCACTCCCCATTACGATGAGATCCGGCAAACCCTGCCGGCAGTCGGTTGGCTGGAGGTGCATAGTGAAAATTACTTCGAACGGCACAGTCACGGTTTTCAGGTGCTCGCCGAACTGGCGCAGCACTACCCCGTCAGTCTTCACGGCGTTGGCATGTCCCTCGGTTCTGCCGACCCGCTCGATCCGCACCATCTGCAGCAGTTGTCGACACTGGCCGCGGCGATCAAACCGGTACGGATCTCCGAACATCTCAGCTGGGGCAGCATTGGCGGGCGTTACTTCAACGATCTGCTGCCGGTGCCCTATACCCGCGCCTCCCTGCGCAACATGAGCGACAAGATCCAGCAGGTACAACAGACCCTGGGTTGCCGCATGTTGATTGAAAATCCCTCCTCCTATCTGCAACTGGCCGGGGAGATGAGCGAGTGGGAATTTCTGGCCGAGCTGCAGCAGCGCAGCGAGTGCGGCATTCTGCTCGACCTCAACAATCTCTATGTCAGTGCCTTCAATCACGGTTTCTCTTGCGATGAGTATCTGGCGGCGATCGATCTCGCCACCGTCGGGGAGATCCATCTGGCCGGTTATACCGAGAAGCAGCTGCCGGAAGGCTCCCTCTATATCGATACCCACAGCGCCCCTGTGGTGGCGCCGGTCTGGGAACTCTATCGCCAGATCTGCCGCAAGCAGGCCATTCCCACCCTGATTGAGTGGGACCTCGAGATCCCGCCGCTGCCGGTCTTGCTGGCAGAGGCGGCGCAGGCCAGTGCCATTCTGGATGAGGCGCGTGCCATGAGTGCACCACGGGAGGTGGCCCATGGCTGAACTGGCACAGCTGCAACAGCACTTTGCCGATGGTCTGCTGGGGGCGCCTGACGCCATTGCCCCTCACATCAGCTCCCGGCTCTTTTCTGCCGAATCGGTGCTGCAGGTCTATCGCAACCACTTCATCCTGAGCCTTGGCGAGGTGCTGGCGAGCAGTTATCCCGCCGTCAAGACCATGGTCGGGGATGACTTTTTTGCAGCGGCGGCCCGTGGCTTCGTATTGGCCGAGCCGCTCAGGGAAGGGAGCGTCATGCACTATGGCGCCGGATTTGGCCAATGGTTGGCCCGCTTGCCAACTACAACCGGGCTGCCCTGGCTGGAGGAGTTGGCTCAGTTCGAATGGCAGCTTGAGCGTGCCAGTCTGCTGCCGCTGGAATCACGCTGCTGGCCAGCCGAGCGTCTGGCCGCATTATCGCCGCAACAATGGGATCGGCTGCGACTCTTGCCGGCCACGGATCTGCTGCTGGTTGCCAGTGATTATCCGGTGCTGGCCCTGTGGCAGATGGCGCTGCACTGTGGTGAAGCGGTGGAGGTGCTTGATGCCCCCGTCTGGTTGGCATTGAAGAAACAGCCGGATTGCCGGGTTGCGCCCTTGCCCCTGACGGCGGGTGAGTGGGCGCTGCTACAGGGTTGTCTCGCTGGTACGGCGCTGGTCGATCTGCTGGCGGCCGACCCTGCGGCCAGTGAACATCTCACTCGCCTGATAACTCTTGGTCTGCTGGTGGATATGGAGGTAATGCCATGATGGCAAACAAATGGCTGGCGCTGGCCAGCTCGAGTGGTGATTTGCCGCGCTGGAGCAGCGCTGGTGTGCTGTTGCTGGCGCGGCTTTGGGTCGCCTCGGTTTTTTTCACTTCAGGCTGGCTCAAGCTCACGGCGTGGGATTCCACCCTCTATCTGTTTGAATCCGAGTATCAGGTGCCCCTGTTGCCCTGGTTGTGGGCTGCTTATCTGGGGACGGCGACCGAGTTGTTGCTGCCGCTTTTCCTGCTGATGGGGCTTTTTACTCGCCCGGCCGCCTTGCTGCTGTTTGGCTTCAATATCATGGCGGTGATCTCCTATCCGACCCTATGGGCGGGCGGCTTTTACGATCACCAGCTGTGGGGCTGGATGCTGCTGACCCTGATCATCTGGGGCGGCGGTGCGCTGAGCCTAGATTATTGGCTGACTCGTCGCAGCCATTGATTTATCAGTGATTTCTCCAATGACAAAGAGCGCCACAAGGCGCTCTTTGTCATAATGACGGCTGGCGAAATTTCCCATGAGAGAAAAGGAGCAGCCAATGATCATTCGTCAGGCAAGGGCCGCAGATATTCCCGCACTGGTGGCGCTGCGCATGGAGCTGTTTTGTGAGGTCGGTGAGCTGGTGACGCCGCAGGCAGACCCAGTCTTGTGGCATGCCACCCTTGACTACTTTACCCGGGCGATGAGTGAAGAGAGTGCTTTATCCTGGCTGGCTGAGGCCGATACGCAAGAGGGCGGCAAACAGATCGTGGCGGCAGGGACGCTGGCATTATTTGAACGGCCGCCCTATCCCGGCAATCTGGCGGGGATGGAGGGGTATCTGCTCAACATGTATACGCGGCCACAATGGCGCCAGCAGGGGATCGCCACGGAGCTGCTCGATGCCATTACAGCTTTCGCCTGCGCGCGCCAGCTGGGCAAGGTGTGGCTCCATGCCAGCGAGCAGGGGCGTCCTCTCTATGAGCGGATCGGCTTTGTCGCCAATCCGGCCTATCTGGAGTGGGACCTGGCACCTTAATCGATGGGCCCCCGTTATCTCTATGGTTTCTCGTCTAAAGTTCATGCAGATGTGACGTAGTTGTAACCAGGTAATAGAGGGGCAGGGCAGATGTTCAACTTCAAACTCAAAGCGGAATTACAAGCGTGTCAAATGCAGTTGGCCCAGGCCCAGGCATTTATTGATGCAGTAAAAGTCGGTGTCGCTACCATCAGTTTCACTCCAAGCGGCGAGATCCTCGAGGCGAACCCGCTGTTTCTGAGTGTGGTGGGCTATAGCCAGCAGGAGGTGATTGGTAAACACCACCGGATCTTTTGTGATGCCCACTACGCCCAGTCATCCTCCTACGCCCAGTTTTGGGAACAGTTGCGTCAGGGGCATTCCCACAGTGGCATCTACCAGCGCATTGACAAACATGGCAGGGAGTTGTGGCTGGAGGCTACCTACTTCCCGATCAAGGTTGAGGGCAAGGTGGTCAGGGTCGTCAAGATAGCCTCCGATATCACCGAGAGTTATCAGCAGTTGAGTCGTCAGAAAGCGATCATCTCGGCACTCGATCGGGCGCTCGCCATTATCGAGTTCACCCCCAAGGGGGAGATTGTGACGGCCAATCAGAATTTCCTCTCCTGCGTCGGTTACTCCCTTTCGCAGCTCAAGGGGCAGCATCACAGGCTGTTTTGCGATGAGAGCTTCTATCGCGAGCAACCCCACTTCTGGGACGATCTGGCCCACGGCCAGCTCAAGTCGGGGCTGTTCAGTCGCCGTGACAGCCACGGTAACGAGATCTGGCTGGAGGCTACCTACAACCCCATCAAGGATGAGAGCGGCAAGGTGGTCAAGGTGATCAAGTTTGCCAGTGAGGTGACAGAGCGGATCAAGCGCGCCCAGGCAGTGAGCGAGGCGGCCAACATAGCCCAGACCATTTCGCAGGAGACCACCCGCTTTGCCGAAACCGGGTCTGAACTGCTGGCGGCATCGGTTGCCATCTCCAGCGCCATTTCCGAACAGGTGAGTCGCACTTCCGGCCTGATTGGCCAGCTCAATGAGCAGTCGAAAAGCATTGAAGCTATCGTCTCGACCATCAGCAGTATTGCCGAGCAGACCAATCTGCTGGCCCTTAACGCAGCCATCGAGGCCGCCCGGGCCGGCGATCAGGGACGCGGCTTTGCGGTGGTGGCCGACGAGGTACGTCAGCTGGCTGCGCGCACCTCCCTCTCGACCGGCGAGATCGCCAGCGTGGTTCAGAAAAACCGCGAACTGACGGCCCAGATCACTGGCAACATCAATGAGGTGGCCGCCAGTGCCCAGCGTGGCAAGGAGCAGATCGGCGAGGTGAGTGGCGTAATGGCGCAGATCGAGCAGGGCGCCATCAATGTGACCGAGACAGTCTCCAATCTGGCCATCGGCTCCTGACGGTTATTGGTTGTTGAACGAGGCACCGATCGGATGATAATCCCATCGGTGCTTATTTATTGCGCACTTGATATGCCAATCTGAACCCCTCCTGTATCGTCCCGCCATTGTGAATTGTCCTCTTCTGGCCCCTTGATTAGGCTTGCCGCCTCATTTATTTCAGAGCAGGAACAGAACAAGATGGCTTTACAACAGAAGGGGCGGGCAATGGCCCTGCTGGTTATGGTCGCGAGCATGGGGCTGGGCGGCTGTATGGGGCAGATGGGGCTTTCCGGCATGGTGACCAAGGGCAACCTGAGCGTGGTGGATAACCGCTACGGTCGGGCCGGTGTCTTTATGCTGCTTTCCCCTGTCTACGGTCTGGCCGCGACCGCTGACCTGTTCATTTTCAATACCATCGAGTTCTGGTCTGGCAAGAACCCCATCACCGGCAAATCCCCGGCAGTGGTGGACATGAAGGCCAATCCGGTGATCAAGGTGAACCAGCACCTGGATCCGGCCCTCAAGACGGTGCCGCTGGCCATGCTGCCGCAAGGGGTGCGCGAGGTGGAGATCAGCTACCCGGACGAGAGTACCGCCCAGATGGAGGTGCACTATCTGGATGGTCGCAGCAGCATGATGCGCGGCGAGAAGCGTGGTGAGCTGATGGATATCTATTTTGATGGCAAGTTTGTTTCTACCCTGACCCGGTCAGAGCTGGAGCAGATGAGCGAGAACGCCCGCACGGCGGCTTGATCATCAGTGCCTATGCCGACAAGAACGCCCCGCAACTGCGGGGCGTTTTGCATTGGGTCTAGTCCGGCTGCTTGCGATGGGGCGGGGTGAGGATCAGACCCAGCAGGCGGCGCAGGTGAGTCAGCTGCTCGGTCAGCTGGACGTTGAGCCAGAGGTAGCCATTGATGGCCGCCTCGGTATTGGGGGGGAGCGATACCTGGGTCGCCACCTCGTGCAGGCGGGCGATGGTGGCATCTGCGCCGCGACCATCGCCGGTTTGCATCATCAGGGCAAGCTGGTTGATCGCCTCCTCGGTGGCCAGATGGCAGGCTTGCAGCGCAGCCGTGCTCTGCATCAGGAAGTGGCTCTCCCGATCGTTCCAGTAGGTGTTGGCCAGCATCTCAAGAGTGCAGAGGGTGTTGCGCATGGTGACCTGCACCGCATCAAACAGGGCGACGCTGTGGCGCGTCTCCTTGGCCGCAGGGGCCAGCAGGGCCCGCAGTTTGCCGGTCTGTGCCAGCAGTTGGGAGAGATTGTGCTTGAGGCGCGGGCGCTCCAGCACATTGGGGGAGAGGTGAGTGTGATAGAGCCGCCCCGACTGCTGCAGGATCTGGTGCAGTTGCAGCCGCCAGTGGCTGTAGGCGCGCTGGGGATAGATGCTGCAAAAGAGCAGCGCCAGCAGTGAGCCCAGTATCACGTCGGCACTGCGCCACAGCGC
The DNA here is from genome assembly GCF_049171595.1 of Aeromonas sp. 603607. NCBI lineage: Bacteria > Pseudomonadati > Pseudomonadota > Gammaproteobacteria > Aeromonadales > Aeromonadaceae > Aeromonas > Aeromonas sp. 603607. The sequence goes on along the minus strand of NZ_JAAKOV010000007.1, from coordinate 147,887 downwards.
CGTCTCTATGTCCCCCGGCATGGCCCCCGTGGTGACTCCCAGGGTGATGCCGATCAGCAGCCCCACATAGGGGCGCTTGCCGAGGGCCAGATAGCCGCAGAGGAACATGATGCACCCGCACCAGATCAAGGTAAGCGGTAGCGAGTAGATCTCGAGATAAAGCGCCACGACCCCGCAACTGGCGCCGAAGATGGTGCCCACCACCCGCTGCAGGGCGCGGGAGAGCACATTGCCCCAAAACGAGATGGGGCCCATCACCACCACCAAGGTTATCAGCGGCCAGGTGCTCTCCGGCAGTTTCAGCTCGCGGGTCAGCAGAAAGGTGAGCATAAAGGCGAGCGCAATGCGCAGGCCATGGACGATCCGGTAGCGGCCATAGACCAGCAGATCGAGTCGGGAGAGGGGGGCATCAAGACGCACGGTCTGCCTCCTGTCAGGTGGGTGACGGGGCGCCGTGCATCCGGCCGACGCCCCGTCGGGATTTAGGCCAGTCGTCCCTGCAAGGGGTGGATCCAGACCCGCTCGCCAATGGCGATCCCGGGTTGGTCCGGTACGATTTCGATCAGGCAGTTGGCATCGGCCATAGAGCTGAGAATACCCGAGCCCTGTGGCCCTGTGGTGCGCACCCTCAGCTGGCCGTTACGGTCCTGATGGAAGATGCCGCGCAGAAATTCGGTGCGCCCCGGACGGCTCTTCATCTTCTCGTCCGCCAGTGCCGAGAGGCGCAGCGGCTGCCACCGCTTGCCCTGTAGGCGGGCGATGGCGGGCTCGACAAATTGCAACACGCAGATCATCGCTGCCACCGGATTGCCCGGCAGGCCGAAGAAGGGGGTCTGCCCCAGCTTGCCAAAGGCGAGCGGGCGGCCCGGCCGCATCTGGATGCGCCAGAAATCGATCTGGCCGAGCTCCGCCAGCACCAGCTTGATAAAGTCGGCGTTGCCTACCGAGACTCCGCCGGAGCTCAGCACCAGATCGGCGCTGGCGGCGGCCTGCTCCAGCTGCTGGCGCAGAATGGTCTTGTCATCGGGAATGATGCCAAGGTCCATCACCTCGCAACCGGCGGCGCGAATCAGGGCCATCAGGGTGAAGCGGTTGCTGTCGAAGATATGGCCGGAGGCGAGCTGCTCGCCCGGTGCCTGCACCTCGTCGCCAGTACTGAACAGCGCCACTTTCAGCGGGGTGCGCACCGTGAGACTGGCTTGACCGAGTGATGCCGCCAGCCCCAGCTGGGGGGCGCCAAGCCAGGTACCGGCCGGGATGGCGACCGCCCCCTTGGCGAGATCTTCCCCGGCGAGGCGCACATTCTGTCCTGCGCGGATCGGGGCGGTGACCGTGACCCACTCACCTTCAATCAGCGTCTCTTCCCGCATCACCACGGTATCGACACCGGGGGGGAGCGGGGCGCCGGTCATGATCTGCACCGCCTGACCGGCCAGCACAGGCTCGTGGCGCTGCTGGCCCGCCAGCACTTCCCCCACCAGCTGCCAGCGACCGGCGGCGAGATCGTCGCTGCGAAGGCCAATACCATCCATCGCCGAGTTGGCATGGGGCGGCACATTGATGGGGCTTATCAAATCGGCGGCCAGCACGGCGCCGTGGCACTGGGCCAACGGTTTGTCGCTGCAGGCCGTGCTCGGGGTGAGGGCCGCCAGAATGGCGTTGCGGGCCGCTTCGACCGAGAGAAAGCCCTTGCCCGCCTCAGGCTCCTTGCTCTGGCAGCCGTCAAGCCAGCGGCAGACGAAGTCGGCGATAGCCGCCAGATCGTTGATATCGAGTCGGGGCAGGCTTGTCTGCTGTTGTTCGCCACTCTGTGGGGGCTGATCGCTGGCCAGCGCGATGATGTCGCCGTCTTCGGGGAAGAGCAGCGGCTTGCCAATCTCGGCGCGGTGCAGCTCGATTTTCGGGAAGTGTTCGTGCTTGAACCCCTCGACCAAGAGCAGATCGAGCTCTGTCTGATCGAAGCTTGCCAGCAGCTGGCGAAAATCGGCTTCGGCCAGTTCCGTCTCAATGATACGAGCATGACGACGACGGGAGGCGACCATCATCTGCTGGGCACCCGCCTTGCGCAGGCGATAGCTGTCTTTGCCCGGCTGGTCGATATCAAAGTCGTGGTGGGCGTGTTTGAGCACCCCGATGCGCAGGCCGCGATCCACCAGCAGGGGGATCAACTGCTCCAGCAAGGTGGTCTTGCCGGTGCCGCTCCAGGCGGCGAAGCCGAGCAGGGGAAGAGTGGGGGCCGGGGTCATGAGGTGACTCCTTGTTGGGGGTCGATAGCCGGGGCGAGCAGACGGGCCTCGTAGGCGGCCAGTTCGGCAGGGCTATTGAGATTGATAAAGGCATCCGGCTGATCGGCAAAGCTCACCACCGCCATATTGTGGCGGGCAAACCAGATATCGATTTTGCGCTCACCCTCTGCCAACGCAGCGGTGAGGGAGGGGAGCAGGGATTTGTGCAGCAGGGCCACCACGGGTTGCAACCAGTCGCCATCGTGGGCAACTACCAGCTCGGTATCCGGGGTCAGGGCGGCGCGAAAGCGGCTCATCAGATCCAGCGGCAGGGCGGGGCCATCGCAAGGGACAAACAACACCCAGTCGTGACGGGCGGCAGCAAGACCTGCCTGCATGCCCGCCAGCGGGCCGAGATAGTCGTTGTTGTCATCGCTGATGACCGGGGCCAGCGCCTGATAGCGGGCCTGACTGCGGTTGGCGTTGATCAGAACCTCATCCACCTGGGGGCGCAGGCGCGCCAAAACATGGTCGATAAGAGGGCGTCCCGCCAGTGCTACCCATCCCTTGTCTTCGCCCCCCATCCGGGTGGCGCGGCCTCCTGCCAGGATCACGGCTGATACGGCAACGGGATCAGAGTGGCTGTCGCTTTTTGAAGTCATGTCGCTCGATGATTTTTAAAGGGGTCGTCTCTTGCAGCTGGCCACGGGCGAGGGTCCATTGCCGCTCGCACAGGTCGGTCAGGGCGTTGCTCTGGTGGCTGATGACGACCAGGCCGCTGCCATGTTCCCGCAGATCTTGCGCCAATGCGGCCATCAGGGCAACCGAATGTGTGTCCAGATTGGCGGTGGGCTCATCCATCAGCAGAAAGGCAGGTTGCAGCGCCCAGGCTCGAGCCATCGCCAGCCGTTGCCGTTCGCCACCCGAGAGAATGCTGATGTGCTCCCGCGCCAGCCCCTCCAGCTCGACCCGGCGCAGCGCCTCGAACACCCGGATCTCGCTGCCGAGCTGTTTATCCAGCGCCCAGGCCACGTTGTCGTGCACCGTGCGATCGAACAGATAGGGAGTCTGGTGCAGATAGGTGACCCGGCCCGGCCCCAGACCCCGCTTGAGCAGCCGGTTGAGCCGCTGTTGCCAGCGCCCCGGCAGATTGGTGTAGCCGCGGGTGGGGGTCAGCAGCCCCGCCAGGATCTTGAGCAAGGTGGTCTTGCCCACCCCGTTGGCCCCGTGCAGCCAGATGGCATCCCCCGGTGCGATGGCGAGCCGGTCAATCTCGAACAGCTGGCGCTCGCCAAAGCGCATCGTTAGCTGGTGGGCGGTCAGGGCCATGGGGTACTCCTGTTGATACGCAGTGGGGGCATGGTCAGTTCTTCAGATAGCTGTGGCCACGGCACGCCGTCAGCAGCAGGTTGAGCAAGAGGGCGAGGGTGAGCAGCACTATGCCGAGCGCCACCCCCTGGGTGAAGGCCCCTTTCTGGGTCTCCAGCGCGATGGCGGTGGGGATATTGCGGGTGAAGTGCAGGATATTGCCCCCCACCATCATGGAGCAGCCCACCTCGGTGACGATGCGGCTAAAGGCGCCGATGATGGCGGCCAGCAGGCCAAAGCGGCACTCGCGCATCAGGCCGATCAGCGCCTTGGGCCAGGAGACCCCCAGGGTCAGGGCGGTTTCCCAGGCGCGCCGATCGCTCTGGACAAACGCCGCGTGGGCCATGGTGGCGATCACCGGGAAGGCGATCAGCATCTGCCCCACCACCATCGCCTGCTGGGTAAAGAGCAGCTTCCAGTCGCCAAAGGGGCCGGCCCGCGACAGCAGCATATAGAGCAAGAGGCCAATCACCACGGTCGGCACCGATTGCAGGGTATTGATGCAGGAGAGCCAGAGCCAGCGGCCGGGCAGCGGCAGATAGGCCAGCGCAAAGCCCAGCAGCAAGGCGGGCAGCAGCACCAGCAGCAGGGCGATGCAGGAGACGGAGAAGGAGACCCCCACCACCTGCCACAGTTCGGTGTCACCACTGAACAGCAGGGCAAGGGCCGCCAGGGTCGTGTCGAGCAGGGTAGGCATCAGGCGCCTCCCTCAGCGAACCGGGGGAGGGCCAGCAAGGTCAGCTCAGCGGTCAGCGTTGCCATTATTTCCCGTTGGCATCCGCCACAAACAGCGCCTGACCCGCCACCTTGAAGTCGCCGATCAACTTCTGGCCATGCTCGGAGATCAGCCAGTTCTTCAGGGTGCGGGCCCCTTCGGTGTTGAGATCCGGGTAGCGCTTGGGGTTGACCAGGATCACCTGATAGGGGTTGAACAGGCGCTTGTCACCCTCCAGCAGTACGGCGAGATCCAGCTTGCTCTGGTAGGCGAGCCAGGTGCCGCGGTCGGTCAGGGTGTAGGCACCGAGCTCCGAGGCCATGGTCAGGGTCGGGCCCATCCCCTGGCCGATGGATTTGTAACCGGCAAACTCGGGTTTGACGTCTGCGGCTTGCCACAGGGTCTTCTCCTTGATGTGGGTACCGGACTCGTCACCGCGAGAGATAAAGGTCTGGCCCTGCTCCTTGATGGCTTGCAGCCCCTTGGACGCGTCGTGCAGTTTGCCGAGACCCGCCGGATCTTTCGCCGGGCCGACGATAACGAAGTCGTTGTACATCAGGTGAACCGGCTCGATGCCAAAGCCCGCATCAACGAACTTCTTCTCGGCAGACGGTGCGTGGGTCATCACCAGATCCGCGTCGCCGTTTTCGCCCATCTTCAGGCTCTGGCCGGTACCGGCCGCCATCACCTGCACCGGATAACCGGTCTCTTTGGTGAACTGGGGCAGCAGCCAGCCCAGCAGACCGGACTGCTCGGTGCTGGTGGTGGTGGCGAGGCGGATCGGCGCTTTTGTGGCATTAGTATCCGCTTCGGCGTGGGCCGCACCGGCGATCAGCAGGCTGGCGGCGAGGGAGAGGGCAAAACGTTTGAGGCTGGTTTTAATCGTCATCGTGATGCAACTTTCAGGGTCGGTGAGAGAGGAAACGACCAAGCAAGCGGGGTGCCAAACTGATTCTGATAACAGAGATTAGCTCTTTGCCCTTAAAAAACAGTTATTTAATGGTGGCAATTAGGTGAGCCGGTTATCGCTTTTAATAATTGGTGTTGGTGCTTTTGATACGGTAAGGACAAAATGTCCCACAAAGGTTCCGGTTATCGGGACATTCTTCGACCTTACCTGTATTCGAGGTACTTTTTTCCATGACAGCCTCTCCCGGTCTCTGGTCTGCCCTCTCCCTGCTTATCGTTGACGATGAGCCCGGCATGCGCAGTTTTCTGGCCAAGGCGCTGGCCAAGCGTTTCGCCCAGATAGAGACAGCCGCCAGTGTGGAGGAGGCGGAAGCCTTGCGCTGCCGCCTTCACTTCGATCTCATCATCGCCGATATCCGGATGCCGGGACGCTCCGGTATCGAGTGGCACGAGGCTATCGAGCCCGGCACCCGTCGCAGCGACATCATCTTCATGACCGGTTTTGGTGATATGGAGACCGCCCTCAAGGCGCTGCGTCTGGGAGCCTGCGACTTTATCCTCAAGCCTTTCAACCTGGAGCAGATGGTGCAAGCGGTGGACAGAGTCATCGAGCGCCGTCAGATGGAGCGGGAGAACCTGCTGTTGCGTCGGGAGGTGAGCAAGCTGTTCCCGCCCACCCTGATTGGCGACAGTGCCAAGACCCGCGAGCTCAAGACGCTCATCGCCAGAGTGGCCCCCTCCAACGCCGCCGTATTGGTGGAGGGGGAATCCGGCACCGGCAAGGAGCTGGTGGCCCGCGCCCTGCATCAGCTCTCTGGCCGGGTGGGGGCCTTTGTGCCCCTCAACTGCGCCTCTATCGCCCCGGAGCTTCTGGAAAGCGAGCTGTTTGGCCATGTGCAGGGGGCCTTTACCGGCGCCCGCAAGGGGCGTGACGGCCTGTTCCGGGTCGCTCATCAGGGGACGCTCTTCTTGGACGAGATCGGCGAGATGCCCCTTGCCATGCAGGCTTCCCTGCTGCGGGCGCTGGAGCAGAAGGCCATTCGCCCGGTGGGGGCCGAGCGCGAATTATCGGTGGATGTGCGCATCGTCGCCGCCACCAATCGCAACCTCAAGGCCGAGGTGGAGGCGGGCCGCTTTCGCGAGGACCTCTTCTATCGCCTCAACGTAGTAGCGCTGCCGGTTGCACCCTTGCGGGATCGCATTGACGACATCCCCGCGCTGGTACACCACTTTACCCGCCAGCTCACCGCCGAGATGGGGATGGGCTCCTTGAGCTGGACCCACGAGGATGTGGTGGCGATGCAGGCCTATCCCTGGCCCGGCAACGTACGCGAGCTGCGCAACCTCATTGAGCGCTGCCTGCTGCTGGGCAAGCCGCCCGCTGAATATTGGCAGAGCGTCAAGCCTGCCGAAGCCGGCGGGAGCGAGGCGGGCTACCCGCTGGAGTGGCCATTGGCGGAGGTGGAGAAGGCTCATATTCTGCAAGTGGTGGCGAGCCATGATGGCAACAAGTCGGCCGCTTCCCGGGTGCTCGGGGTGGCGCGCAAGACGCTGGATCGCAAGTTCAAGGAGTGGGCCATCGAATGATAAAGGGTGATCGGATGGGGTGGCGATGAAACTGACTCTGCTCCCCCGCTGCGTGCGAACCAAAGTGCGCTGGCGCCTGCTGCTGCTCACCTCGGTACCCATCATGCTCACCCTGGTGGGCATGATTGCGCTCACCCTCTACTGGACCCTCACCTACAGCTGGCAGAACCTGCTCACCACGGTGCGCAGCGACCTTGGCGTCGCCCATCATGCGGTCAGCGTGCAGCAGCAGCGTCAGGCCGAGCACCTCGAACATCTTCGGGATGCCTGGGCTTTTCAGCTGCGGCTGCGTGAGTCACCAACCCGGCTGGACGAGTGGGTGATGCCGCTGGCTGCCAACTATGGTCTCGATTTTCTGCGCCTGCGTAGCGGCGCCGAGCTTCAGGCTCTGACGGCGCAGGAGCTGACGACCCTGAATGCCGGACGCAGCGTCAGTCACTTCGTGGTCTGGTCGCAGCAGGAGATGCTCGCCCTCTCCCCGCAACTGGCCAAGCGAGCCGTGCTGTGGCAGCGGGATGGCACCAAAGCGGTGGAGAGCCGGGGGCTGATCAGTCTGTCATTGACGCCTGTGATGGGGCGCGACGGATCCCTTTGGGCAGTGCTGGAGGGGGGGGAGCTGATTAACGGCAGCACCCGGCTGGTGGATGAGATCAAGGGTCAGGTGTTTGCCAAAAACACCCTGCCAGAGGGGAGCATAGGTACGGTCACCCTGTTTCTCGATGATCTGCGGGTGAGCACCAATGTGCCGGTCAGCAGCAGCCGTCAGGTGGGCCGGGCGGTGGGTACCCGGGTTTCGCCGCCGGTGCGCGAACAGGTACTGGGGCGAGGGGATATGTGGGTTGACCGCGCCTTTGTCCACGACGCCTGGTATGTCTCGGGTTACGAGCCGCTGCTGGGAGCCAGGGGCGAGCGGCTCGGCATGCTCTATGTCGGTTTTCTCGAGTGGCCCATTATCCGCACCTACCTCACCAATCTGGTGGAGCTGGGCTCCGGCGTGGTGCTGCTGTTGCTGCTCTCCGGCCTGCTGGTCTATCGCGGCGCGCGGGATCTCTTCTCCCCCATCGAGCGGATGCACAAGGTGGTGCGGCAGGTGCAGGCCGGGGAGTCCGCTCGCATCGGCCCGCTGGCGCTCGATCCTGACCACGAGCTGGCCCAACTCGGTCGCCAGTTTGACGCCATGCTGGACAGGCAAGAAGCGCATCAGCAGCAGATGGCCCGCAGCGCCGACGAGCTGGAGCAGAAGGTGGCCGAGCGTACCCAAAGCCTCGAGCTCAAGACTGCCGAGCTGGAAGATCATATCCATATGCTGACCGAGGCGCGCCAGCAGCTGCTGATCAGCGAGAAGCTGGCGGCCCTTGGCGAGCTTTCGGCCGGTGTGGCCCACGAGATCAACAACCCGTTGGCGGTGATCCTCGGCAATGTGGAGTTGATGAAGCTGGAGCTGGGGGAGGCGGCCGAGCCGGTCAGCGAGGAGCTGGCACTGGTGCTGGCCCAGATCGAGCGCATTCGTGCCATCACCCGCAGCCTGCTGCAATACTCTCGCCCTGGCGATTACGAGACGGCGCCGGTGTGGCAGCACCTCAACCCCATCATCGAGGAGAGCCTGACGCTGGTGCGCTCCGCCCTGCGTCAGCAGCAGGTGGAGCTGGTGGCCGATCTCAGGGCCCAGCAGCCCATCGAGGCGGATCGCCAGCAGTTGTTGCAGGTGCTGATCAACCTTCTGGTCAACGCCAGCCACGCGCTGGGGGAGAAGGGGGAGATCCGGGTCGAGAGCCACGACTGGTTCGATGAGGCGGGCGTGTTGCAGGGGGCGCTGGTGCGGGTGATCGATAACGGCAGCGGCATCGAGGCGGCCATTATCGACAAGATCTTCGACCCCTTCTTCACCACCCGCGCCACCGGCACCGGGCTGGGGCTGGCCCTGAGCCACCGCATCATCAGCCGCTGGGGCGGCGAGCTGCTGGTGGACTCCACCCCGGGGCAGGGGAGCTGCTTTACCGTGCGGTTGCGCAGCCACGCCCTGCTGCCCAGCGGTAGCGAGCCCGCGAAACTGGAAGGGTGGCGCATCGCCCTCAATGCCGAGGGGCGTGAGACAGGGGATTGATCCCTTTATAAACAAGCCCGTGATAAAAACAGCCCGTCAACATGGTTGACGGGCTGTTTTGTCGGTGGGTGAGTGGTTATTTACTGCGGGCTCCACACCAGCTTGCCGCTTTGGGTCAGGTCATAGCCGCCGAGGCGGGCCGCCAGCTCGCGCCCCTCGGGGGATTGCAGCCAGCCGATCAGCTGTTGCAGCAGGGTGCGAAAGAAGACCCCCTGCGGCATCACCAGATCGAAGCACTCCTGCGACAAGGGCATAAAGCCGAGGCCAAACTCGGTGGCGGTGCTCTGGGCGCCGGGCCCGACGTCGGCATCGCCACGGCTGATGGCGGCGGCCAGCTCCCGCTCGCTGTTGACCTCGAGGGTGCGCTCCAGCCGGGTCAGCGACTCCCCTTGGGTTTGCAGCCACTCCTGCAGGGCGCGCTGGCTGCCAGCCCCCTCTTGGCGCATGGCCCAGCGCCAGTCGAGCGCCTCTTTCGCCTCCTTGGGTTGCAGCCCTTGCCGCAGCACCAGCCCCTGCACCCGCCTGAATCCATGAACGATCACCCATTGCCGGTGGCCCTGATACTGCTGCACCAGCGCCGGGTGGCGCAGGTGCGCCTCCTCGGCCTGCCCCCAGTGGATGGCGCAGAGATCCACATGGCCGCGGGCCAGCATCGCCAGCCCCTGACGGGTGCCGCACGGGGTGTAGCCCACCAGTGCCTGGGTGCCGAGCTGCCGGGCCAAGCGGCTGCTGGCGTAGTGCAGCAGCACATCGTCCGAGCCTGCCAGCAGCAGCCGGTCGTTCATCACCCCCTCGTGGCAGCTGCCGAGCAGCCAGCGATCGAGCAGGGATCGCGGAAACAGCCACTTGCCGGTCGCCTTGGTGGCGGGGATGCGCGCCTCGTTGGCGAGCTGGTAGACCTTCTTCTCGTTGAGATCGAGGTACTCCGCCACCTGCTTCACGTTCATAAATTCGTTCATGGTTTAATCCCGCATCCCGCGCCCGGCCGAACTGGGCGCCAGCACCGGCGGCTTCTCGTCCAGCACGATATGGTCGTGGCCGCTGAATACCTCGAAGTGGCGCCCCTTGGCGCGAGCAATCATGGTGATGCCGAGCTGGCGGGCCAGATCCAGCCCCATCTGGGTGACGCCGGAGCGTGACAGCAGCACCGGAATGCCCATTTGCGCCACCTTGATCACCATCTCCGAGGTGAGCCGCCCTGTGGTGTAGAAGATCTTGTCGTGGCCACTCTCGCCGCACATCCAGAGCTCGCCCGCCAGAGTATCCACCGCATTGTGGCGCCCCACATCCTCGACAAAGGAGAGGATTTCGCTGCCGCGACAGATGGCGCAGCCATGGACGGCACCCGCCATCTTGTAGGTTTCGTTATGGGCCGACAGGGCTTTCAGCAGGGCGTAGAGGGTGCTCTGTTTAAGCTCAGGCGCCGCCAAGACCACCCCTTCGAGCTTCTTCATCACGCTGCCATACATGGTGCCCTGACCGCAGCCGGAGGTGACCGTCTTCTTCTCCAGCGACTCGTCGAGATCGGCTGCCTGCTGGCTGCTCACCACGGCGGCGGCCTCGCTCTCCCAGTCGACGATCACCGATTCGATGGCCGAAATATCCTCGATGAAGCCCTGATTTTTCAGATAACCCAGCACCAGCGCTTCGGGGCGGGCCCCCAGCGTCATCAGGGTTACTATCTCCTTCCAGTTGAGGTAGACCGTCAGTGGCCGCTCACAGGCGATTTGGCGGGTTTGCAGCGTGCCCTGCTCATCCATTACCTCGACGGCCATGGTGAGCTGGGCGGCAGCATTGCTTTTGATAAAGGTCGGTGTCATGGGCCCCTCGCGACCGGTTGCCGGGATCTAAGGGGAGGGATACAGCAAGTTTTGTTCCAGATTTCTGACTGAAGAATAATATGTTTTAAATTTAAGAGATGTTATTGATGTATATTTTTAAGTTTATTTTTGCAGTGCTGCAAAACTTTATTAATTAGACATTTTTAAGTATGCTCTATGGATGATGATATATGTGTTTAGAATGATTATAGATGGAGGGTATATTGAATTCAATTGAGCGATTTATTCTTGGTCGTTTGCTAAAAAAACCAGCGCCGGAGCGAATACCAAGAAGTGGGGATGATGCCAAAAAAGTTGACTGCTATGTAGTCTACTTTAGATCACGTGATAACTCATGGACATTGCTCTGTCATGAAGTATGCCATGGTGGCGTCACAGGAATGTATTGGGAAAATAATATGGAGTTTGGAGTTATATCAATTCCATTTTATCTTCTTGGTGAATATGAATTAGATATAACATATTTTTATGGCCCCTATGATTTACGATATGAATCAATTTTTCAATATTTTTATGAAGGGCTCATACCAGTTGACAAGATAAAGATTTTAATAGGAAAAGGGCATCAGTTCCTTTTTAATAAAAAAGAACTGATTCGTTCTGAGAGAGTCGAAGTACTGAAGCTACTTCTTGAAAAAGAGCTAGATAATAATAGCCATGGTTATTGTACAAGTGCTATTAATTTATCTACGTTGTTATATACAGCACGCTGGGTTTTTCATCCAGATAAAAGTCGTCAGTTAAGATACAATGATCTGCTTCTTAAATCTCTTTTATTAAGTGGTGATTTGGAACGCTGTAATAATGGGTTTAAATTGTCACCACAAGCATTAGTTACAATATCTAATTATGAAGAGGAACAGAGGAAACATAGAGAAAATGTTGCACAGGCTAAGGCAATGAAATGGTTAACAGTTGGATTGATGATTGTGGGTGTAATTCAAGCAGTTATCACACTAAGGGGTAAATAGAAACGTAGGTTAGAATAGCGAAGCATATTCGAACGGTCGCGTATTTGAATTGTTGTTTATCTTGCCCGCCTACGCCTAGATGGAACAATCCATCCCGCCTTGGCCCCACTCTTGCTATGTCTTATCCCATTGTTGGCCGTGGCCGCCCTGAATGTTCTGCTGTGAACCGCTCCGAACGGGGTGGAGCATGGAGGAGGGCGGCCCGGCAGAGACCTTCTGATGGGAGCCGTGACAGTGCAAGAGACAACCAATACCTTGCCCCCGCAGCGCTGGCTGCAACTGGAGTTAAAGGCCATCGACAGCCAGGTTGGCCGCTGGCAGAGCCGCCGTTTCGAGATTGCGGCGCTCCACCCCGCCGAACCTGAGGCAGCCGGTGCCTTGCCCCTTACCCTGTTTCGTGACGAGCGGGGGGATTATCGCTTCAATCTGAGCTCCGGCTCGCCTCGCCTCTTTGTCACCGGAAGCCGCGTGGACAATGGCTTTGTGGCCGATGGTCTGACCCTGAGCCAGACCGTGGCTGCCGCCTATATGGATGGCGAGCGGCAGGTGCTCTCCTGCCCGCTGCCCGAGGCGCTGCAAGCCTGGGTGGAGGCCTTTATCGGCCGCCACGGCGAGCTGCTGGAGGCCCGTCGTAAGGGCAAAAAGGGCAAGGGACGGGCGCAGGATCAGCTGGGTGTCGATACGGTAGATCAAGCCAGCTGTGGCGCCGTTAAAGCCACCGGCCCCGATGGCCGCGAGCGTGGCAGTGACAGCGGAAATCGCGCCCATGAGTGAGTTCCTTAAGCGCTGGTCCTCTCGCAAGCATCAGGCATTGCAGCCGAGGGAAGAGGCTATCCCCGAGGCGATTGCCGCCCCCATCGAAGGCAGTGGCGAAGGTAAAACTCCAGATACATCGCTGGATAGCCCCGTAGTCAGCACTGACAAGGGGAGCTGTGAATCCCTTGCTTTTGAGGGGGTTGAGAGTGGCGAACCGCCGCTGAAAACGGCGCAGCCGGGCAAGGCCAAACTCCCCGACAGGGAGGCGCTGCGGGCCATGTTTCGCAGCCACAAGCCGGATGGGCTCGACGACTACACCCAGGATTTCAGCCAGCCCGAATTGCTGCCTGCGGCCTTGACCGCCGGGCTGCGCAACTGGCTGGTGGATCAGGTGATCGCCCCGGAGAGCGAATCGGCCAATCCGGCCAGCGGGTCTGCTGAACCGGTGGCGGTTGCCAGCGAACCTGCCGCCGAGCAACACGAGCTGGCTGATAACCATTCTCAAACCCACACCGACGTTCGGGACATTTTGGTTTCCCGTGGTGGACAAAATGTCCCAACCAAAGATGGGGAAATGGAACCCTCAGGATCCTGACTCCCTGTCAGTCACTTTTTTTCCGGGGGAGTTGGCTCGCCTCTTGCTCTCTCGGCTTACCAACAAGCGCCCATCCCATGAGGTGGCGCGCACAGGAGCGTATGTGAGCACTGAACAAACATTGCCAAATCTGAGCCCAAATCTGGCCCCAAATCTAGCCCGCGAGGCGGGGGCGACCGAGCATAACGCGCGCGCTCGCGCCTATGCCCTGCAGCATACGGTCAAGACCGACAACCTGATCCCGGCCACTGTCTCTTACCAGAGTCAGGGGCGCCTGCTGCTGGTCGGCCCGGAAGATCGCATTCGCCGTGCTGCCAACCTGCTGCCTGCCGGGGTGAAGCCCACCCTGCTGGTGACCGAAGCGGTGCATGACGCCGAGGCAGCAGATCTCGAAACCATTTTCGATGCCACCGCATCCCTCGCGGCCCTGACCCTGCGCGAACCGAGCCTGACAGGCTATCTGGGGCAGTTCCAGCTCACTGGCCTCAATGGTCAGGGGGAGCGTATTTCTCTGGCGGCGATCTGTTTTACTCAGCAGGCTGCGGAAAATGGCGAACCGCGCTTTGATCTGGTAGCCGATCTGGGCCGCGCTCCGCTTTTTGCGCTGGAGCGCCCGCCGGTCGGTTATCTGCATCTCTTTGATGACCAAGGGCTTGCCGAACGGCTTGCCGAGCTCGGTGCGCTGACCGGCATCTTCGACAAGCCGCGCTATTTTCGCCTCGACTCCGAGGCCTGCGCCTTTACCGCCCGCGGCGTGCCCGGTTGCAGCCGCTGCCTCGATGTCTGTCCGACCGATGCCCTCAAGCCCATCAATGGTCGCATCCAGATCGATCCCCATCTCTGTCAGGGCTTTGGCAGCTGCGCCTCAGCCTGTCCGACCGGGGCGATTGCCTATCACCAGCCCGATGCCAACACCAGCGGAGACTACTTGCTGCGCCTGCTCAAGCACTACCGGGAGGCGGGCGGTGAAGCGCCCCAACTGCTGATCGCCGGTGAAAACGAGCGCAAATGGGTGGAAGCCGAGCTCACCCGCTTGCCCGCCAACTGGCTGCCGGTCTGGGTGGAGGAGAGCGCGAGTTTGGGTATCGAGAGCTGGTTCGCGGCACTCGCCTACGGTGCCAGCACGGTGCGCATTGCGCTGGGTGACGATGCCCCCGCAAGCGTCCGTGCGCTGGTTGAGCGGGAGCTGGCCAGCGCCGCCGTGCTGCTGGCGGGCGCTGGGCTTGCTACCGATCGCATTGCTCTGTTTGACGCAGATGCTGGTGAGCCTGTTTCCGGCCAGCCAACCGTTGCCCTGCTGGAGAAGCCGCTCAAAGGGGACAAACGGGAGAACCTGTTTGCCGCCTTCGATGCCCTCTGGCAGGCCAACGAGGGGAGCCGCGAGCCGCTGGCGGTGCCTCACGGCGCCCCATACGGTAGCGTGGAACTCAAAGAAGCAGACTGCACCCTCTGCATGGGCTGCGTGGCGGTTTGCCCGAGCCGCGCCCTGCATGCGGTTGGGCACACGCCCGGCCTCAACTTTATCGAGCAGGACTGCATCCAGTGCGGCATGTGCGAAAAGGCGTGCCCCGAGCAGGCCATCGTGCTGGTGCCCCGCTTGCAGCCTGTGCCCGAGGCACGCCGCGCCGTCCAGAGCCTCAAAGCCGAAGAGGCTGCCTGCTGCATTCGCTGCGCCAAGCCGTTCGCGCCCGCCTCGATGATCCGCCGCATCCAGCAAAAACTGGCCGGTCACTCCCACTTCCAGAACGAGGCCGCCCAGCGGCTGCTGATGTGCGAGGACTGTCGAGTCAAGGATGTGTTTGCGGCGCTGGCGGCGGATCCCGTCTCCCAGCTCAAGGTGTGAGGGCCAGTGATGAGTGAACAACATAACGAAAAGGCTGGCGAACTGACCATGACCGAACTGGAACAGAGCAGCGCCGATCTCTACGCCCTGCTGGCAAGCCTCTGGCGTGCCGCCCCCCGTGGCGAACAGCTCGCCTGGCTGCAAGGGTTGCAGCCGATGCCGGGCCCCTTTGCCAGAGGGCTGGGGCTGGTGCAGCTGGCGGCCAGCAGCCACCACGAAAACGAGCTTGCCGAGGAGTATCAGGATCTCTTTATCGGGCTGGGGCGCGGGGAGATCGTGCCGTTTGCCTCCTGGTATCTCACCGGCTCTTTGATGGAGCTGCCGCTGGCGGTGCTGCGCGCAGATCTGCAGTCCCTCGGTTTCGAGCGCCAGAGCGGAGTGTGCGAGCCGGAAGATCATCTGGCCGCCCTCTGTGAGGTGATGGCGGTACTGATTGGCGAGCAGCACCCGGAGCGCAACCGCTTCTATGAGCGCCACCTTGCCCCTTGGGTTCTCGCCTGCTGCCGCGATCAGCAACAGGCGAAAGGGGGCAGCTTCTACCGGGCGGTCGGGGCCCTTGCCGAAGATTTCTTCAAGTTGGAAAACGAATTGCGCCTGCCGTTTGGCGCCTGCGTGGTGCCGGGCTGAACGCCCCTGTCTGTGCACAACAAGAGCTGCGCATAACAAGAGCTGCGCATAACAAAACGAGCAGACGAGATATCCCATTGGACGCGAAGCTGGCGCGCAGGCGCCAGCAAGAACAACAACAGAGGTCACAAGAATGAGCGATGAACAGCTGAAAGACCCGTCCCGCCGCAATCTGATCAAGGGAGTTGGCGTGGTCGCCACCATAGGCGTGCTGGCCGGTGCCACCGGTCGGGTGGTGGGCAAAGAGGTGCTGACCCACGACACCGAGCCTGACAAGGGCTATCGGGAGACCCCCCATGTTCACGACTTTTATCGCACCCTGCGCGGCACCGACTGAGCCGGATCAGTGAAGGAGAACTCATGAAACTGACAAAACGTGCCGAGCAGCCCCAGGCGGGCGAGCAGGGCAATCAGGCTGTTCGCGGTCAGGGGCTGACCCGTCGCGCCTTTATGGTCAACTCCGGTCTGGTGGCCGGTGGCGCCGTGGCCGCCGGTTGGCTGGCGCCAGCAATGATGCAGCGGGCCGAAGCCAAAACTGTGGCGGCCGGGGTACCGGTCGAGGTGAAGCGTACCATCTGTTCCCACTGCTCGGTGGGTTGCGGCGTTTATGCCGAGGTGCAGAACGGCGTCTGGACCGGTCAGGAGCCAGCTTTCGATCACCCCTTCAACCTTGGCGGTCATTGTGCCAAGGGGGCGGCCCTGCGCGAGCATGGCCACGGTGAGCGTCGCCTCAAGTACCCGATGAAGCTGGTGGGCGGCAAGTGGCAGCGCATCAGCTGGGATCAGGCCATCGAAGAGGTGGGCAACGAAGTGCTGCGGCTGCGCAAGGAGTCCGGCCCCGACAGCGTCTACTGGCTCGGCTCCGCCAAGCACTCCAACGAGCAGGCCTACCTGTTTCGCAAGATGGCGTCCTTGTGGGGCACCAACAACGTGGATCATCAGGCGCGCATCTGCCACTCCACCACGGTCGCTGGCGTCGCCAACACCTGGGGCTACGGTGCCATGACCAACAGCCTGAACGACATGCACAACAGCAAGTCGATCATGTTTATCGGCTCCAACCCGGCGGAGGCCCACCCGGTCGCCATGCAGCACATCCTGCTGGCGAAAGAGCGCAACGGCTGCAAGATCCTGGTGGTCGACCCGCGCCGCACCCGTACCGCCGCCAAGGCGGACATGTACCTCTCCCTGCGTCCGGGCACCGACGTCGCCTTTATCTGGGGCATGCTCTGGCACATCTTCAAGAACGGCTGGGAAGACAAGGAGTTCATCCGCACCCGCGTCTATGGCATGGACGAGGTGCAAAAAGAGGTGGCGCGCTGGACTCCGGCCGAAGTAGAGCGGGTGACCGGCCTCAACGAGCAGCAGGTCTATGGCGCCGCCAAACTGCTGGCCGACAACCGCCCCGGCTGCGTGGTCTGGTGCATGGGCGGCACCCAGCACACCACCGGCAACAACAACACCCGCGCTTACTGCATCCTCGAACTGGCCCTCGGCAACGTGGGCAAGAGCGGGGCGGGCACCAACATCTTCCGCGGCCACGACAACGTACAGGGGGCCACCGACTTTGGCGTCACCTCCGACTCCCTGCCCGGCTACTACGGGCTGGAAGAGGGCTCCTGGAAGCACTGGGCCCGGGTGTGGGACGTCGATTATGAGTGGATCAAGGCACGTTTTGACAACAAGGCCTACAACGGCAAGTTGCCGATGAACAACAACGGCATTCCGGTCTCCCGCTGGGTGGATGGTGTGCTGGAGAACGCCGATCTCATCGAGCAGGGTTCCAACATCCGCGCCATGTTCTACTGGGGCCATGCGGTCAACTCCCAGACCCGCGGCCCGGAAATGAAGAAGGCGATGCAAAAGCTCGACATGATGGTGATTGTCGACCCGTATCCCACCGTTGCCTCGGTGATGAACGATCGCACCGACGGCGTCTACCTGCTGCCGGCCACCACCCAGTTCGAAACCTATGGTTCCGTTACCGCCACCAACCGCTCCATGCAGTGGCGCGACAAGGTGATAGAACCCCTGTTCGAATCCAAGGTCGATCACGAGATCATGTATCTGCTGAGCAAGAAGCTCGGTTTTGCCGACCAGTTGTTCAAGCACATCAAGGTGGAGAACAACCAGCCGCTCTTGGAAGACATCACCCGCGAGTACAACCGCGGCATGTGGAGTGTGGGTTACACAGGCCAGAGCCCGGAGCGGCTCAAGGCGCACCAGCAGAACTGGCACACCTTCCACAAGACCAACCTCAAGGCCGAAGGCGGCCCGGTCAGCGGCGAAGTGTACGGTCTGCCTTGGCCCTGCTGGGGCACCCCGGAGATTAAACATCCCGGCAGCCATATCCTCTACGACACCAGTATTCCGGTCTCGGAAGGGGGTGGCGGTTTCCGCGCCCGCTTCGGCATCGAGTATCAGGGCGTCTCGCTGCTGGCCGAAGACTCCTGGCCGAAAGGGAGCGAGGTGGAAGACGGTTATCCCGAGATCACTGCCGACCTGCTGAAGCAGCTCGGCTGGTGGGATGAGCTGACCGAGGCCGAGAAGAAGGAGGCCGAGGGCAAAAACTGGAAGACCGATCTCTCCGGCGGTATCCAGCGGGTGGCCATCAAGCACGGCTTCGTCCCTTACGGCAACGCCAAGGCGCGCTGCGTGGTGTGGACCTTCCCGGATCAGGTGCCCAAGCACCGCGAGCCGCTCTATACCCCGCGCCGCGACTTGCTGGCTGACTACGCCACCTGGCCTGATTCGAAGAGCCTGTGGCGCCTGCCGACCCAGTACGCCTCGGTGCAGGAGAAGGATGTCAGCAAGGAGTTCCCGATCATCCTCACCTCCGGCCGTCTGGTCGAATACGAGGGGGGCGGCGACGAGACTCGCTCCAACCCCTGGCTGGCTGAATTGCAGCAGGAGATGTTCGTCGAGATGAACCCGGCGGATGCCAACGACGTCGGCGTGCGCGACGGTCAGGACGTCTGGGTGGAGGGGCCGGAAGGGGGGCGGGTCAAGGTGAAGGCGCTGGTGACCCCGCGGGTCAAGCCGGGGCTCGCCTTTATGCCGTTCCACTTTGGCGGCCACTTCGAGGGCCAGGATCTGCGATCCAAATATCCGGAAGGGTCTGACCCCTATGTGCTGGGGGAGTCGGTCAACATAGTCACCACCTATGGTTATGACCCGGTCACCCAGATGCAGGAGACCAAGGTCACCCTGTGCCGTTTTCGCAAAGTAGGAGCCTGATCCCATGGCCAGAATGAAATTCATGTGTGACACCAAGCGCTGTATCGAGTGCAACGGCTGTGTGACGGCGTGCAAGAACGAGAACGACGATGCCCTCGAGTGGGGCATCCAGCGCCGCCGGGTGGTGACCCTCAACGACGGCCTGCCGGGTGAGACCTCCATCTCCGTCGCCTGCATGCACTGCACCGACGCCCCCTGCATGGCGGTCTGCCCGGCCGACTGCTTCTATCACACCGACGACGGCATAGTGCTGCACAACAAGGATCTCTGCATCGGTTGTGGCTACTGTCTGTTTGCCTGCCCGTTCGGGGCCCCCCAGTTCCCGAAGACCGCCGCCTTTGGCGATCGGGGCAAGATGGACAAGTGCACCTTTTGCGCCGGTGGCCCGGAAGAGGATCACAGCGAGGCGGAGCGCCAGAAGTACGGTGCCAACCGCATCGCCGAGGGCAAGCTGCCCATGTGTGCCGAGCTCTGCTCTACCAAGGCGCTGCTGGCAGGGGATGCGCAGGTGATCTCCGATATCTTCCGCGAGCGGGTTGCCTATCGCGGTGCCAAGGATGCGGCTTGGGGTAATGGCGATGAGCTGTTTCACGATGCCAGCAAGCTGAACAAGCAGGGAGGGGCGGCATGAAAACCTGGCTAATGGCCCTGTTTGCTGCCCTGCTGCTGGTGAGTACCGCAAGTTTCGCCGATGCCGAGAAAGAGGCGGTCGGCTTTGCCGGCGCCGATTACTGGCGGGCGGTGAAGGATGGGCAGGAGGGGGTGACCACCTCCCGCTCGCCGGAGCACGGGGTGCTTATCTCGGTGCCGGGCCAGCTCTGGTTCGAGGTGAAGACCAAGTGGGTGTCGCCGCTCGGTGCCATCGCCATTTTCGGGTCGCTCGCCATGTGTGGCCTGATGTATCTGGTGGTGGGGCAGACCAAGCTCTCCAAACCGCGCACCGGGCGCAAGCTCAAGCGCTGGAGTCGGCTGGATCGGGCGCTGCACTGGACCACGGCGGCCATGTTCCTGACCCTCTCCGGGTCGGGGCTGGCCATCATCTACGGCAAGTACTTCATCAAGCCGGTGGTGAGCCTCGGGGTGTGGGAGAACTGGATCTGGTTTGCCAAGGTGTTCCACAACTATATGGGGCCGCTCTTCTTCCTCTGCCTGATGGGGGTACTCATCAAGTGGTTCCGCCACAACATCGTCAATATGGTGGATGTGCAGTGGTTCATGAAGTTTGGCGGCATGCTCGGTAAGCACAAGGGAAGTCACCCCTCGGCGGGCTTCTCCAACGGCGGCGAGAAGGCGATCTTCTGGCTGCTGATCTGGTTTGGCGGCATCGTCGTGGCGACCGGGCTGTTCCTCGACTTCCCCATCTTCGGCCAGCTGCGCCGTCAGATGGAGTGGGCCAGCTTTATCCATATCGTAGGCGCCTTGATCCTTATCTGCGGCTTTATCTTCCATATCTACATGGGTCTGTTCCAGCTGGAAGGGGCGCTGGAGGGGATGGTGACCGGCGAGGTGGACGAGACCTGGGCCAAGGAGCACCACGACCTCTGGTATGAAGAGGTGAAACACACTCTCGATGAGCCCAAGGCGGGCAAATCAAGCTGATGGTCGACAAAGAGTAAAGAGAAGGGGCGCTGCGGCGCCCCTTTTGATGGCGGGTCGATCGTGATGGCAAATTGATTGAGCGATGCCGCAAACGGCGATGGTTTTTTGGGCCACCTTGAGCAACAGTAACAGGGGTTCCATTCACACAAGGGATGACAAATGATGAGAAAAGCATGGCTGGCAGCGGTATGTGCATCTGCGCTATTCGGTGGTATTGCGGGTGTGGCGCAGGCGGCTGACGGGATCAAGACCCAGCAGGTGCAGTTCAAGAAGGGGGAGTCAGGGGCAACCATCAACGGCACCATTCAAGGTAGCCAGACCCTCGATTACAAGCTGACGGCCAACAAGGGCCAGAGCATGGTGGTGATCCTGACCGGCAAGCCCTACTTCAATATTCTGCCGCCGGGCAGCAAGGGGGAGGCGATGTTTATCGGCTCTACGGAAGGGAACAACTTTGAGGCAACCCTGCCCGCCAAGGGCACTTATACCATTCGGGTCTACCAGATGGGGGCGGCCGAGAGCAGCAAGGCCAAGACGCCGTTCAAGCTGGAGGTGGGCATCAGCGGCTAATGCCAGCAGCTGACAAGCATCACAGAGGTGGCGGCCACAAAGGGCCGCCACCGTTGTTTTATCCCCTCTGTTTTTGCCTCGCCAGGGTTAATAGCCCCCCCGGGCCAGCCGTTCGAAGTAGCGCTTATAACGTCCGCTGGCGATGGCCTGCTGCAACTGCTGATTGAACTGATCCCGCAGTTTGGCTGAATCCGGCATTTTGCGCGGGAACATCACGAAGCTGTCGTTGCGCAGAAAAGGGGTCTGACTGTGGGTGATGAGTGCCGCGCTGGCGGGGTCGAGCTGGCTCTGCAACTCGGCCAGACCGACTCGCAGCTCTTGCGGATAGAGGTCGATCCGCCCGCGCAGCAGCTTGCCGAAATTCTGTTTCACGTCGGTGACTTTCTGTTGGGTTACCTTGCCATCGACCACCATCTTGTCCAGATCTGGCCCGTAGCTATAGGCGATATCGCCCCCCAACCGCATGCCGATGATCTGCTCAAGGCGCTCGGCTTGCAGCTGCCGTGATTTGAGGGAGAAGAAGACAAACTGCTCCTGCAGCACCGCTTCGCTGAACAGAAAATCCTGCTCCCGCTCCGGTTTGTGCATCCAGACGGCGGTGGCGTCGTAGAGCTGGCTGTTGGCCGCCAGCGAATAGACCCGGCCCCAGGGGGCGAAGTGGAACTTCACCTCATAGCCCGCCTCCTTGAACAGATCGCTGATGAGGTGGGCCACGGGACCGTGCTGTTTTGACTGCTCGGAGACAAAAGGGGGCCATTCACCCACGATGATGTTCAGTTCTCTCCCTTGTGCGGCGAGAGCTGACTGGCAGGCAAGCAGTTGTGACAGGGCAAGGAGCAGTATCAGACGCATGGCGAGAGGAGGCAAAAGCTGGCTGAAAAAGTCGAGGGCATCAGGTCACTCCCGGCTGCGGCATGGTGAAACGTTGCGGAATTGATCGCAATGCTAGCATGAGTCTCATTCCTCTCCGTGGATATTTATCACTCGGGGAGCGAGATGAGCGGATTTTGGCCACAGGGTATGCCCAAGCTCACAAAACCGATCGAGTAAACGTCATATGATTGATTTCATTATGAGTCTTGCTCTCCTGCCGAACGGCAATTTCACGTAAATCAAAGAGAATGACTATGGCTACCGGACAATATCTGCTGTGGAAAGATGCACAGGGAGAGGATTTTCGCCCCGTTGCACTGACCGGCACTGATCTGCTTAACAATCGATACCTCAACAAGGGCACGGCCTTTACCGAACAGGAGCGGGCCGATTTTGATCTCGATGGTTTGCTGCCGCCTCAGGTACAAACCTTTGAAGCCCAGCTCGAGCGAGTGTATGAGGGGTTCAAGAGCGCTTGCAGCGATATCGAGAAGTACCAGAACCTGCGTGCTCTGCAGGATCGCAACGAGACTCTCTTCTATGCCCTGTTGTCACGCCATGTGGAGGAGATGACTCCCTACATCTATACCCCGACCGTGGGCAAGGCGTGCCAGGAGTTCAGCCACCGCTTCCAGAAGCCGCGCGGCCTCTACATTACCCCGGACAACGTGGATGACATGGGCAGTCAGGCCCGCCACTTCGATGCCAAATCGATCCGCATCATAGTTGTCACCGACAGCCAAGGCATTCTGGGGATCGGCGACCAGGGTGTTGGCGGCATGGGGATCCCCATCGGCAAGCTGGCGCTCTATACCCTGGGGGCCGGTATTCACCCCGCCTGCTGCATGCCCATCGCGCTGGATGTGGGCACCGACAACCAGAAACTGCTCGATGACCCCATGTATCTGGGTCGCCCCCACAAGCGCATTCGCGGCAAGGAGTACGAAGAGTTCATCGACAAGTTTGTGCAGGGGGTCAAGCGCCACTTCCCCAACGCCGTGCTGCAGTGGGAAGACTTCAGCAAATCCAACGCCTTCAACAATCTGGCCCGCTACCAGCAGTCATTGCCGTCATTCAACGATGATATTCAGGGCACCGGTGCCGTGGTGCTGGCCGGTATTATCGGCGCGGTCAAGGTCAAGGGGGAGACCCTGGGTCAGCAGAACTATCTGGTCTATGGCGCTGGCGCCGGTGGGGTTGGCGTCGCGGATCAGATCTGCGCGGGGATGATCCGCGAGGGGATGGATCCGCAGGCGGCCCGCGATCGCATCTACATTCTGGATACCCAGGGGCTGGTGTGCGACAACCGGGACGGGCTCGACGAGTACAAGCGTCGCTACGCCAAGCCGGGGCTGCTGCTGGCAGGCTGGGATACCGAGGTGCCCGGCAAGGCCAATCTGGCCGATGTGCTGCGTCATGTGCCCATTACCGTGTTGCTGGGTACCAGCGGCTCGGGCGGTGCCTTCCAGGAAGAACACATCCAGCTGATGCTGCAGCATTGCGAGCGCCCCATGGTGTTCCCGCTCTCCAACCCGACCGCCAACTGTGAAGCGCTGCCGGAGGATATCTACCGCTGGAGCAAGGGCAAGGCGATCGTGGCGACCGGTAGTCCCTTCAAGGACGTGAGCTACGAGGGGCAGGAGTTCCGGGTGGGGCAGGGCAACAACGTCTTTATCTTCCCCGGTGTAGGTCTGGCGGCCATCGTCAGCCAGATCCGCGAGATCAGCCCGGATATCTTCACCACCGCCGCCTTTGCGCTGGCCGAGTGCGTAAGCAAAGAGGATCTGGCCAAGGGAGCCGTCTATCCGCGTATTCGCGAACTGCGCAACATCTCGGTGCATGTGGCCACCGCCGTGCTCAAGGATATCGTGCGTCGGGATCCGTCCCACCCGCTGATCGGGCAGGATCTGCATCAGCATATCCTCAACCACATGTGGGAGCCGGTTTACCTGCCCTATCGTCGGGTATAACCGCGTATTCACCGCCCCGATAAAGGGTCGGTAAAGATGACAAGGGGGGAGCGCTGCTACCCCCTTTCGTTTACCCCGTGGCATTCACTAAGTTCGCAATGGTCGCCAGCGCCCTTGCTGATTGCGACAGGCGGTATCCTGCCACTGCTGACTGGCCTGGCCGATATAGAGTTGCTCGCGATAGTCGCGACACCACTCCCCGCTGGCATGGAGGAAGGTGCGTAGCGGCGTGACGCTGCCCGAGTGACGATTAGCCGGATTGAACCAGGTGAGGCTCTGCCCTTTGGTACGGGTTTCCAGCGCCTTGGCAAGGGCCTGATTGGCCAGTTGAACATCTGCCTTATCCATCTGATGGTAAAGCGGCGGAGTGTCGACCGTGGCGCAGCCAGTGAGGCCGAGCAGGAGGAGTGGTAACAGATATCGCATCATGGTTGCCCCTGTTGGCGAAAACCGTTGTTGAGCAGCACCCGCTCCTGCTCATCGGTAAGCACTTGCTGGCGATCATCGACCGTGCCGTCACCTCTTAGTTTGTTGCCATTGGCATCGACGGCATCGACACCGTTGTCATCGATGGTGCCATCACCCCTGAGCTTGTTGCCATTGGCATCGACAGCATCCACGCCGTTGTCATCGATGGTTCCATCACCCCTGAGCTTGTTGCCGTTGGCATCGACGGCATCCACGCCGTTGTCATCGACCGTGCCATCGCCTCTGAGCTTGTTGCCATTGGCATCGACGGCATCCACGCCGTTGTCATCAACGCCATTGCCAAACCCGCGGCCACCCCCATGGCGTTCTCCCCCTGCATGTTTTTCTCCACCAGCATGCCGTTCACCTCCACCATGCTGCTCTCCGCCCGCATGCTCGCCTTGGCCGCCACTGTCATCGCTGCCCCCATCGCTGTCGCTGCCACCGCCGCTGTTGCTGCCGCCGCCGCTGTTGCTGCCTCCGCCGCTATTGCTGCCTCCGCCGCTGTTGCTGCCTCCGCCGCTATTGCTGCCTCCGCCGCTGTTGCTGCCTCCGCCGCTGTTGCTGCCTCCACCACTGCTGCCACCATCGCCATCTTTGTTGTGAACGATCAGCTCATTGGCGATGTAGCTGTGGCTGCCATCGAGCAGCAGATTGAAGAGTGCGGTAGTGGGAGGTGCCTCTATCCAGCAGAGTGACTCAACCAGCAGTAATGCCGGCTGGGGTTGCAGGGCCAGATTGCCCGTCACCATGACAGGTGCCGGGCGACACATTATCTGCATGCCGGTAAATAGCGGCACTACCGCCAGTTGCGGGTTTTCGGTTCGGGTCATGGCCGGTGAGATGGCTGCCCAGCCCCGAGTGGTCAGCAGAGGGTGCTCAGCGGTAAAGAAAGGGGGCAGATCATTGATCCCATAGAGTCTGCGCTTGCCCAGTATGACCCGTTCGACCGCCAGGATCCGGTTACTGCCGCCGTGTTGATCCAGCACCCGTTCATCGACCCGCAGCGTCTCTATGGGGCGGGTGGAACCATCGGCCATCGTGATGCGAGTGCCGGCGATAAAGCAGGACTTGGCATAGGCCTGATTCATTTGCCACTCATTGTGGGCGAAATCATAACTGAACGGGTTTGCAAACAGGGCGAGTGCGATGGCCGAGCCGATAAGCAATCTGCGCTGGCTGGCTTTGAATGGGGGCTGTGACATGGGGACTCCTTGTCCATCTTGATTCACAGGATCCATTATAGAGCGCTCCCAAGCGGCGGCATTTTTGACCATGAGCACAATAAACATGATGGAAAAACGATTGGCGTTCGTCACAATAATGCGTAAAATCGCATACTCGATGCTTGTAGCAACGAATCCCGCCTAAAAAGCCAGTTTCATGCCCTTCCCAAGCAGTAAAAGGTAGCAAGTGACGAATTTGTGTTCATTTCGCGCCTTGAAAAAGTCTTGTGATGACTGAAAAGTGATAAATATCTCCATCAGTTATCAAAAAATTAAGGACATCCATGTTTTCCTTAGTCAAGCAAAGTGTCGCCGGGCTGCAAATCCTGTTTGTCGCCTTCGGCGCCATGGTTCTGGTGCCCCTGCTCACCGGACTGAACCCCTCCATGGCCCTGCTTGGCGCCGGTGTGGGCACCCTGTTGTTCCAGCTCTGCACCCGCCGCCAGGTCCCGATTTTCCTCGGTTCCAGCTTTGCCTTCATCGCTCCCATCATCTACGCCACCCAGACCTGGGGATTGCCATCCACCATGTTTGGCCTGTTTGCCGCCGGTTTCATGTATTTCATTCTGGCTGCGCTGATCCGGGCAAAAGGGATGGGCTTTGTGCACAAATTGCTGCCGCCCGTGGTGATTGGCCCGGTGATCATGGTCATCGGTCTTTCTGTGGCGCAGGTTGCCTGCAACATGGCGATGGGCCGCGCCGGTGGTGAGCAGGTGGTTCCTGCGGGGACTGCGCTGACGCTTGCCGGTATCTCGCTGGCGGTCACCCTGATTGCAGCTGTGTTCTGCAAGGGGTGGATCAAGCTGATCCCCATCCTGTGCGGTGTGATTGCCGGTTATGTCTCGGCGGTGTTCATGGGCCAGGTGAGTTTCGATGGCATGGTGAACGCCCCCTGGCTGGCGCTGCCCCACTTCGAAACCCCGGAGATCAACTGGGCTGCTGCGTTGTTCATGTTGCCGGTAGCCATCGCCCCCTGTATCGAGCATATCGGTGGCGTGTTGGCGATTGGTGGCGTGACTGGCAAGGATTACACCAAGGATCCGGGTTTGCATCGTACGCTGGCCGGTGACGGTATCGGCGTCTGCTTCGCCGGTTTCATCGGTGGCCCACCCGTGACCACCTACGCCGAAGTGACCGGTGCCGTGATGATCACTCGCAACTTCAATCCGGTCACCATGACCTGGGCTGCGGTGTTTGCCATCATTCTGGCCTTCTTCGGCAAGTTCAATGCGTTGCTCACCTCCATCCCGATGCCGGTGATGGGCGGTATCATGCTGCTGCTGTTCGGATCCATCGCTGCCATCGGTCTCAAGACGCTGGTGGAATCCAAGGTGGATCTGGGACTGTCGCGCAATATCGCCATCGTCGCCGTGACTTTGACCGTCGGTGTCGGTGCGCTGGAGATGAAGATTGGCGACTTCGCGCTGGCCGGTGTTGGCCTGGCCTCCGTTGCCGCCATCCTGCTCAACCTGATCCTGCCTGCGCACTCTGAAGAGGGTGTGATGGACGCGGCCAAGGATTGAGTTTCACCAGACGTTCATCGTTGACTTGTAGAAGGCCACCTCGCGGTGGCCTTCTCTGTTTCGGTTCTCTCGCGCCACTTTTCGGCTATGCGGAGCTCGTCTGGAATCTAATTTGGAAGCAGATGAGGGGGTTAGCGCTCTCATTTGACGTATCTCTTTTCGTGACCTTAGCTAAAGGACAGGTTTGGCTCTGAGGTCTCCTCGAGCAGTATGGGAAAATGGATGTTGGCGTTTTCTATCATTTCTCTCCCAGACCCTGGTCATTAAACGATGCGCTTCTGCTTCGCCACAGCGCTGTTGTATGGCAGAGGTTTATCCGCCCCCTCCACACTCCCCTCATGCTGCCCTGGCATGTTTCCACCTCGATTTGTCGTGAGCCTCCCCCGCCGATTGCGTTTCGTTGCGCACTGGCAAAATCCGGATCTGTTTGCTGCTGCACATGGGTGGGCGGCGAGCCGTGAAAGCCGGCATGACCCCAGCGGGTCAGATGTGCACCGCCATCGGTAACGGCGGATGTTCAGGGATGAATGGCAAGCAAAGCGAGGTTGCAATGAACTATCAACTGCTGTGGAAAAGTGCAATTTTTTCAGTCTCTTCCATGATGGCGATAAGCGCAGTTCAGGCTGCACCACTGAACGTGATGACCGAGGATTACCCTCCGTTCAACATGCAGGGGGAGGGGGGCAAGATTGTCGGGCTATCGACCGAGGTGGTCGAAGAGCTGCTCAAGCGTGCCGGCGTCGAATACAAGCTGACCCTGATGCCCTGGAAGCGGGCGTATGAAGATACCCTCGGCACTCCCAACACCGCACTCTACTCCACGACTCGTACCCCGGAGCGTGAGGCGCTGTTCAAATGGGTGGGGCCGCTGGTCAATAACAACTGGGTGTTCTTCTCCAGCTCGACGGCCAATATCACAGTCTCTTCACTGGAAGAGGCCAAGCAGTATTCGGTGGGGGGCTATAACGGCGATGCGGCCGCCGAATATCTCAAGGCCCAGGGATTTGCCAAGTTGCAGCTGGCTGCCAACGATACCGCCAACGTGAAGAAACTGGAGGCGGGCCGCATCGATCTTTGGGCAACCGGCCAATATCTGGCGCCCTATCTGGCCAGCAAGGAGAAAGTAGCTTCACCCAAGCCGGTCTTCGTGTTCAAGGAAACCCAGATGAGCTTGGCGTTTAACAAGGATACGCCCGATGAGCTTATCACCAAGCTTAACGAGATCCTCGCTGCTATGAAGGCGGATGGCACCATCGACAAGATCAATGCCAAGTACCAGTAACAGTACCAATAGCAAGTGCCGCTCAATGGCACTGCGCCGGCTGCCGTAAAACCGGGAGGAAACCATGGATTGGAAAAGTCTGACGTTCAGGATTGCCGTGTTGACCTCCCTGTCGGTGAGTCTGCTATTGGTGTTGTTTGGTGGTTATAACTACAGCTCGGTGAGGGAAGAGAGCTACAGCAAACAGGCTCAGCTGGTCGAGCAGGCGATCAAGCGACTGCAGCTCTCCTTGCCTGGCCCTTTGTGGAATTATGAGTCGGCCTTTATCGAGGCATCGCTCAAATCCGAGCTGGCGGCCGATATGCTCAGCACACTGCTGGTGGTCAACAAGGAGAAGCTGGTGGCCGGGTTTGCCCGCGATGCAGCGGGCACTATTTCCCCTGTAGCGGCCATACCCGCCGATACGGCGGCCTATGGTGGGTATGATCTGGTCTACGACGACAGCGGCCAGAAAAATACCGTGGCCAGATTGCTGGTCGAAACCAGTGATGCGGCCATTCAGGCCAACTTGCGCCAGCAGTTGATCACCACTGTCTGGCAGATCCTGGTACTTGATATCTGTATCATTGCCTTGTTGATGGTACTCATTCATCGCAATGTGCTGAGACCACTTCATCAGATGAATCTGGCGGTGTTCGATTTGGCCAGGGGAGAGGGGGATCTGACCCGGCGTCTCAAGATCCTCCGTCAGGATGAGATGGGCGCGCTGGCCACCAACATCAATCACTTTATTGCCAAGCTTCAGGAGATGGTGGCCGAAATCAACGAGCTCTCTGCTGGCGTGCTGCAGACCGCGGAACGTTGTGACACCCTTGCGGCGGATACTCGGGGCGCCAGTGATGCCCAGCAACTGGAGCTGGATCAGGTCGCGACTGCCATTACCGAGATGAGCCAGGCGGTGCAGGAGGTGGCAGGTAATGCAGTGAAGACTGCTACGGCGACCGATGAGGCCAACCTTTATGTCGAGCAGGGCTACAATCTGGCCGGTCATGCCAATCAGGCGATTCATCAGCTGGTGGGAGAGGTGGAACGGGTGGCGGGGCTGATGCGCTCCCTCTCTACCGAGAGCAGCAGCATCGGCAATATTATCGAAGTGATCAATGGTATTGCCGAGCAGACCAATCTGCTGGCGCTCAATGCCGCCATCGAGGCGGCGAGGGCTGGGGATCAGGGGCGAGGTTTTGCGGTGGTGGCCGATGAAGTGCGAACCCTCTCGGGGCGCACTCGTCAGTCGACCGAAGAGATCAGTGCCAGCATCAAACGGCTGCAACAGGCGACCCAGAATGTCGGTGCCGGGATGCAGTTGAGCCAGGAGCAGGCCTCTCGTGCGGGAGCCGAAGCCGCCGATGTACAGGTATCGGTGGAGAAAATTAAAAACCAGGTCAGTCTGATCCGCGAGATGAACATGTATATTGCCCAAGCCTCGGAAGAGCAACACTCGGTAGCAGAGGCGGTGAGCCATAGCGTGAACCGGATTGCCACCCTTAATAGCGAGAGCGCGGCCAGGGTGGTGCAAGTGGCTGAAGCCAGCAGCGATTTGCGCCAGCTCTCCGGTCAGCTCGATACCCTGCTCAAGCTGTTTCGGGTCTAGAAAGCACATACGCCCTGCGGGGGATCCTCGGTGCGAGCGGTGGTCGCGATCACGCGCGCAACTGGGGTCGTGGTGTTCTCATATTCTGCCATGCAATCCCGGATCGATATTTTCCCTTTACGGGCCCATGCATGACAGTCTGGAGAGCTGTTGTCTACTCACGACACAGCTTGCACCAGGGACCGGTGAGCTCGCAGTACCCGGTCTCGTCGCCATGCTGCCAGCCAAGCCGATGATAGAAGGCCACGGCCGCCGTATTGCGGGTTGCCACCTTGAGTGATGCCGTGCGGGGATTATTTGCCAGACCATGTTCGAGCAGCGCTCGCCCAATCCCCTGACCATGCCAGTCGCTCGCAACGTACAAATGATGCACAAAGTGATCGGGTTGCCATACGGCGATAAATCCGCAGAGCGTCCCCCCTCGCTCAGCCACCCATATCTCTTCTCCCCGGGTCTGCTCGATAAAGTCATCCAGGTGAAACAGGGAGGGGTCTACCCAGTGAAAGGTTTGTCTGCGGCCTTGTAAAAACAGCTTGGCCAGCGGGGTGATATCACGTTCTTCCATGCGCCTGATCATCATGCTCTCCCAAGGGCGGTCACTGTTCCCTGTTGCACGCGGGCAAGGTTATCTGGGGCAAATGACAAGGGTGTGATTAAGGGCTGTCCAATACATTTGTCATGGGGCTATACTGCCGAAGTCCCCTGTATGGATGGCGTGAGGATTGTTGATTTATGGACAATAAACAGATTGAAGGCAACATTTTTGTTCCGGCTCATATCGATGACGTGTGGCACGCCTGGACGACAGAGAGTGGTCTGCGCAGTTTTCTGGCTCCCGAGTGTTTGATGGTAGCCGAACCGAATGGCCCCTTCGAAATCTACTTCAGGCCGGATGCTCCACTGGGTGAACGGGGCAGTGAAGGGTGCAGGGTCATGGCTGTCATGCCCTATGATTTGCTCAGCTTTAGCTGGAATTTTCCGCCCAGTCTGCCCCATATTCGTCAGCAGAAGACTCAGGTTTGTCTGCGCTTTGTGCCGGAAGGGCAGGGCACTCGCCTCTACTTCCTGCAAACCGGTTGGGCCAATGATCCTGACTGGAATCAGGGGTATGCCTACTTTAGGGAAGAGTGGCTGGAGACCAGCCTGCCACGGCTGCAGTACCGCTTTACCCACGGCCCCATCGACTGGAACAACCCGCCCGACAAGGCACAGCTGAAGGCGTTGTCCCAGTAATTTCGGGGCACAGAGATAAAAAAAACCGGCCAAAAGGCCGGTTGAAACAGTTCAGGCTTGTCAGGTGACAAACGTATCCAGCGGATGAGAGTCGCTTTCCACTCCTTGTGAAGTACAACCCTCTTGGTTACGTGCCACTACTATATGCCATCCACACTGAATCGATGCTGAACCACGGATGTTTCAGTTTCACTCCACCTTCCAATCAGATGGTAATCCCCATCGACTGGCGCAGGTAAGCGCCAGCGCCGAGCAGGCCAGGCCCTTCATGGGTGATCAGGAATACCGGAATATCCTTGAGGTAGGATTTGAAACGGCCCTTGTCTTCAAAGGCAACCCGGAAACCGGAACTGGTGAAGAACTCCTGGAAGCGCGGCACTATGCCCCCTGCGATATAGACGCCGCCAAAGGTGCCCATATTGAGCGCCAGGTTGCCGGCAAAGCGGCCCATCAGCACGCAGAACAGGCTCAGGGTGCGGCGGCAATCCAGACACTCGCCCGCCAGCGCACGTTCGGTGATGTCTTTGGGAGCGAACGGCTCCGGCTCACGACCATCGGATTTCACCAGCCCGCGATAGAGATTGACCAGGCCCGGGCCGGATAAGAAACGCTCGGCCGAGACATGGCCCAGTTCGCCACGCATCACCTGCAGCACCGCATCTTCCTCTTCGGTGTTGGCGGCAAAATCCACATGACCCCCTTCGCCCGGCAGGCTCAACCACTGATCGCCCGCCTTGACCAGATGCGCAACCCCAAGGCCGGTGCCCGCTCCATAGATGGCGATGGGTTTGCCAGCCACCGGTGCGGTGCCGCCCAGCTGGATGCGATCCGATTCGGCCAATACCGGTACCGCCATCGAGACCGCGGTAAAGTCGTTGATTACTTGCAGACGCGCCAGCCCGAGATTGCTCTGCATCTCGCTGATGGAGAACTCCCAGCTGTGGTTGGTCATGGCGACCCAGTCACCATTGATGGGGCAGGCGATGGCGATGCAGGCTTCCGCCACCTCGACCTTGTGTTCCTCCAGATAGAGGCGAACCACGGCTTCAAGGCTGGGATGGGCCAGACCTGAGTAGGTCTTTGCCTGAGAGATAGTACCGGTGGCCAGCTCACACAGGGCCAGACGCGCATTGGTACCGCCGACATCGCCGACCAGCGCATGGGTATGCTGCATAACAACTCCTTCGTTACAGGATGGGGACGACTGTGGTGTCCCGACATTATTGTTGGATTATGACGGCCCATTCTATCCGAGCTCAGGCTCACTCACCCGCCGGATCGATACAAACGTGCGCCTGCTCACAGTGTTGTTGCTTTGCAACATTTGTAAGCGGTTTCACAGTGAGGTGACGTTTTGTAACGAAAAGTACGAAATAATTAGAGATGAGTCATACTTTGTACGGCAGGCGTTAGTTGCGATAACCGCTTGTCTTGTATAGTCATCAGCTTGATTGGAAACCTGCTTAGCCGTAGATTTAGTGCAAAGACACTGAAGCTAAATTACAAAAACGTCTGGTGGTGATGATGAATACCCTTGATAAAATTACGAACAACCTGGAAAGTTTCAGTAAATCAGAACGCAAGGTTGCCGAGGTGATCCTGGCGTCTCCCCAGACCGCCATCCACTCCAGCATCGCCGCCCTGGCCAAAATGGCCGACGTCAGTGAACCGACCGTCAACCGTTTTTGCCGTCGCCTCGATACCAAAGGCTTCCCCGATTTCAAACTCCATCTGGCCCAGAGCCTGGCCAATGGCACTCCTTACGTCAATCGTCATGTGGAAGCAGAAGACGGCCCCGATACCTACACGGCCAAAATCTTCGAATCCACCATGGCTTGTCTGGATGCCGCCAAAAACAGCCTGGATATCTCGGCCATCAACCGCTGTGTCGATATCCTGACCCAGTCCAAGAAGATCAGCTTCTTTGGTCTTGGCGCCTCCTCAGCCGTTGCCCGCGATGCCCAGAACAAGTTCTTCCGCTTCAATATCCCGGTGGTGAGCTTTGACGATATCGTCATGATGCGCATGAGCTGCATCAACAGCAGCGAAGGGGATGTGGTGGTGCTGATCTCCCATACCGGCCGCACCAAGGCGCTGGTCGAGATCGCCGCGCTGGCGCGCGAGAACGACGCCACAGTGATCGGCATGACCGCCAAGGATTCCCCGCTTGCGCGCGAGTGCAACCTGGTGCTCTCCATGGATGTGCCGGAAGATACCGATGTCTACATGCCGATGGCTTCCCGCATCGCGCAACTGGCGCTGGTGGATGTGCTGGCAACCGGATTTACCCTGCGCCGGGGGATGAAATTTCGTGAAAACCTGAAGAAGGTAAAAGAGGGATTGCGTGAATCCCGCTTTGAAACACCACACTCTTCCTGAATCGTCGGGGGCTTTGGCCCCCGACTGTCTATGCCACCCTCCTTGGTGTAGTCTTGATGTGGTATTGTAACTTAATAACAAAAACCACCCGGATGGTTTGCTAGCGGGTGCATCGAGCCATCGGCTTGATGGGGCAGAATCTCAAGTTATCTCAACTTCATATTGGAGTCTTTCATGCCTAGACGTACAAAGATTGTAACCACACTTGGTCCGGCCACCGACCGCGAAGGGATCCTCGAAGGGATTATCCGCGCCGGCGCCGACATGGTGCGGATGAACTTCTCTCACGGCACTCCTGAAGATCATATCCAGCGCGCCAATCAGGTGCGTGACATTGCTGCCAAGCTCGGCCGCCACGTTGCCATCATGGGTGACCTGCAAGGCCCGAAAATCCGTGTATCCACCTTCAAGGATGGCAAGATCTATCTCGCCATCGGTGACAAGTTCGTGCTGGATGCAGCCCTGGGCAAGGGTGAAGGCTGTCAGGAGCAGGTTGGTATCGACTACAAGAGCCTGCCAAATGATGTGGTGCCGGGTGACATCCTGCTGCTGGACGATGGCCGTGTACAACTGAAAGTCGAGAGCGTGGAAGGCACCCGCATCCATACCACTGTGACCGTGGCGGGCCCTCTCTCCAACAACAAGGGCATCAACAAGAAAGGGGGCGGTCTCTCCGCGCCAGCCCTGACCGAGAAAGACAAGGAAGATATCAAGACAGCCGCGCTGATGAACGTGGATTATCTGGCCGTCTCCTTCCCGCGCTGCGGTGATGATCTGCGTTACGCCCGCGAACTGGCTCGCGAAGCTGGCTCCAATGCCAAGATCGTGGCCAAGGTCGAGCGCGCCGAGACCGTCGCCACTGACGAAGCGATGGAAGATATCATCCTCGGCTCTGATGCCGTTATGGTTGCCCGTGGCGATCTGGGCGTCGAGATCGGTGACCCCGAGCTGGTTGGCGTGCAGAAGAAGCTGATCCGTCACTCCCGTCGTCTCAACCGTGTGGTGATCACCGCTACCCAGATGATGGAATCGATGATCAACGCGCCGCTGCCGACTCGTGCAGAGGTCATGGACGTCGCCAACGCCGTGCTGGATGGTACCGATGCGGTGATGCTCTCTGCCGAAACCGCCGCCGGTCAGTTCCCCATCGAGACTGTGACCTCCATGGCGAGCGTCTGTGTCGGTGCCGAAAAGCACCCGAGCCTGAACGTTTCCAATCACCGCATGAGCTACACCTTCACCTCGGTGGAAGAGGCGGTTGCCATGTCCACCATGTACGCAGCCAACCACCTGGAAGGGGTCAAGGCGATCGTGGCGCTGACCGAATCGGGCACCACTCCGCTGCTGATGTCCCGTATCAGCTCCGGTCTGCCGATCTTCGCCATGTCTCCCCACAACAAGACCCTGGCCTGGACCAACCTCTACCGTGGCGTGACCCCGGTGCTGTTCGACGGTGACGAGACCAAGCCGGTCTACGAAGTGTGTCGCGACGCGCTGGCCGTGCTCAAGGAGAAGGGGCTGCTGCAAAGCGGTGACATGGTACTGCTGACCCACGGTGACAAGATGGAAACCGTCGGCAGTACCAACACCTGCAAGGTGATGATGGTCGAATAAGCCCGTCCGGTTTTACAGTGTTCAACAAGGCTGCTCCTCTCTGATGAGCAGCCTTTTTATTTCGGGCTGTGGCGGGATAAACAGGACTCAATGATTGCTTAACCCGATTCCCCTTCCGATAATGCGGGAGTGGTTTTCACCGGGTAGCCTGTTGTAGGGGATCGCAGGATAACCCAGACACTCGACAATACGGGAGTGAAAAAATGAACAAGCGTAACTGGTTGCTGGCCCTGTCACTGACGTTGGTGGTGTCACCCAGCCATGCCGACTGGGAGAAACTGAAGGCTGCCGCCGCCGATCTCGGCACCGCCGTGAGTGAGACTAGCAAGGAGGTATGGCAGGATGTCAGCGACTTCTCCAAAAAGAGCTGGGCCTCCATCTCTGCCTGGGGTGAAGAGGCGTTCAATACCGCCGGGGTCTGGACCGACAAGAGCATCGCCACTGGCAAGGAGTGGCTGAAGGTAGCCGACAAGAAGCTCGACGAGATGCTGGAGCCCAAAACCCCGCAGGAGGCGCGGGTGGCGCTCAACACCATGGCCGACACGGCACTGGTGCGCCTGTTCAATGAACAGCCTTCAGCCAAGTTGCTGTTTGACAAGGCGTATGGCTACGCAGTATTCGATTCGCGCAAGTTCTCCCTGATGCTGCATACCAATCAGGGCGCCGGGGTGGCCATCAATCGCAAGAGTGGCAAACACACCTATATGAAGATGTTTGGCGCGGGGCTGGCGGCCGGTATCGGTGGCAAGTTCTATCAGCAGGTGATCCTGTTTGAAGACAAAGCCAGATTCGATGCCTTCGTGACCCAGGGTTGGGAGGCCACTTCCGAAGTGGGCGTGGTAGCTGGCAAGGAGAGCGCCGAGCTTACCGCCAAATACAACGGCGGCATGGCCATCTACCAGATCGGCGAGAAGGGATTGCTGTTCGATGCCAACATCTCCGGCTCCAAATACTGGATCGACAAGGATTTGAGTCAGTAACCATTAAGGCGGTGAGCCCTCGGCATTTGCCCTGCTCACCGTGCGGCAGTTGCAGTCAAAGATCGCCCGCACTCATCCTGCGGGCGTGCTTGTTTGTGGTGGCGTGACGGTGGTGTTGGATGGCAAAGCGCCTTTTCCCGTGCGAATGCTGGGGACAAAAAGCCATCGCCCCCCTTGGCTGCAACCGGTATAATGCGCGACCCGAATTTTTCCAGGTGTTCAAAATGCAGCCGGTACCCAACCTTTTCTCCTATCCCCGCTATTGGGCCGAGTGCTACGGCACGGCGCCCTTCCTGCCCATGTCCCGCAAAGAGATGGACAAGCTCGGTTGGGACAGCTGCGACGTCATTCTGGTGACGGGGGATGCCTACGTGGATCACCCGAGTTTCGGCATGGCGGTCATCGGCCGGATGCTGGAGGCGCAGGGCTTTCGGGTCGGCATCATCGCCCAGCCGGACTGGTCATCGAAGGATGACTTTATGCGTCTGGGCAAACCGAACCTCTTCTTCGGGGTGACCGCGGGCAACATGGACTCCATGATCAACCGCTACACCTCCGACAAGAAGCTGCGCCACGATGACGCCTACACCCCGGGGGATGTGGGCGGCAAACGGCCGGATCGCGCCACTCTGGTCTATACCCAGCGCTGCAAAGAGGCCTTCAAGGAGGTGCCGGTCGTTATCGGCGGCATCGAGGCTTCCTTACGCCGCATCGCCCACTACGACTACTGGTCCGAGACCATCCGCCGCTCCATCCTGCTCGATGCCAAGGCCGATATCCTCATCTACGGCAACGCCGAGCGGCCGCTGGTGGAGGTGGCTCACCGCATCGCAGCGGGGGAGACCATCGACACCATGCAGGATATTCGCGGCACCGCCGTTATCCGCAAGGAGCCGCTGCCGGGCTGGAAAGGGGTGGATTCGAGCAAGCTCGACCAGATTGGCCGCATCGACCCCATCATGAACCCCTATATGGAAGGGGCCCCATGCTCGGATGATGCCACCGACGCGGCCCCTGCCGCGCAGGAAGCCCAGCCTGTGCTGGTGCAGCCACCCAAACCCAAGCCGTGGGAAAAAACCTATGTGAAGCTGCCGGCGTTCGAGAGGGTGAAAGAGGACAAGGTGCTCTACGCCCACGCCTCGCGCATTCTGCACCACGAAACCAACCCCGGCTGCGCCCGCGCCCTGTCACAGGCTCACGGCGATCGCATCGTCTGGGTCAACCCGCCCGCCTTCCCGCTTGAAACCGAGGAGATGGACGGCGTATTCGGCCTGCCCTACCAGCGGGTGCCGCACCCGGCCTATGGCAACGAGAAGATCCCCGCCTTCGAGATGATCAAGACCTCGGTCAACATCATGCGCGGCTGCTTTGGCGGCTGCTCCTTCTGCTCCATCACCGAGCACGAAGGGCGCATCATCCAGAGCCGCTCGGAGGAGTCGATCTTGAAAGAAATCGAAGATATCCGCGACAAGGTGCCGGGCTTTAC
The DNA here is from genome assembly GCF_049171595.1 of Aeromonas sp. 603607. NCBI lineage: Bacteria > Pseudomonadati > Pseudomonadota > Gammaproteobacteria > Aeromonadales > Aeromonadaceae > Aeromonas > Aeromonas sp. 603607. The sequence continues at coordinate 110,315 of NZ_JAAKOV010000007.1, read as the reverse complement.
CGGCGTCATCTCGGATCTCGGTGGCCCCACCGCCAACATGTACAAGCTGCGCTGCAAGAGCCCCAAAGCCGAGCAGACCTGCCGTCGCGCCTCCTGTGTCTGGCCCACCATCTGCCCGCACATGGACACCGACCACAGCCCGACCATCAACCTCTATCGCAAGGCGCGCGACCTCAAGGGGATCAAGAAGATCCTCATCGCCTCCGGCGTGCGTTACGACATCGCGGTCGAAGATCCCCGCTATATCAAGGAGCTGGCCAAGTACCACGTTGGCGGCTACCTCAAGATCGCGCCGGAACACACCGAGGAGGGGCCACTCTCCAAGATGATGAAGCCGGGCATGGGCAGCTACTACCAGTTCAAGGAGCTGTTCGACAAATACTCCAAAGAGGCGGGCAAGCAGCAGTACCTGATCCCCTACTTTATCTCTGCCCACCCGGGCACCACGGATGAAGACATGATCAATCTGGCGCTCTGGGTCAAAGAGAACCGCTTCAAGCTCGATCAGGTGCAGAACTTCTACCCGTCGCCGCTCGCCAACGCCACCACCATGTATTACACGGAGAAAAACCCGTTAAACAAGGTGAGCCGTACCGGTGGCGATGTGTTTGTCGCCAAGGGCGAGCGCCGTCGCCGCCTGCACAAGGCGCTGCTGCGCTACCACGATCCCGCTGGCTGGCCGATGATCCGCGAAGCCCTGCTTGCCATGGGCAAGGGTCACCTGATTGGCAACGGCCCGGGTTGTCTGGTGCCTGCGGAAGGGCGCAACGAGCGCGCCGCCACTGGCAAGGGGCTGAAACCGGCCCTGACTCGCCATAGCAACATTGCCCATCAGCGCGGCAACGGCGCAGGCAACAAGGCTGTGGGCCAGAGCAATGGTCAGCACGCTAGCGGCAGCACCAACAAGAGCGGCAAGGGCAATGGCAAGCCGCTGGGCTCCGAGCTCAAGCTGGGGAACGGCAAGCCCGCCGGACAAGGCGCAGGCCAGAATGCTGGTAAGGGCAAACCAACTGGCAAACCCGCCCATAAGGGCAAGGCGCCTACCCGTGCCGGCTCCTCCAAACCTGCCACTCAGCAGGGCGGCAAGCCTGCGGCCAAAGGCAATAGTGCCAAGCGACCGGTACGGTAATATTTCTGATAGGAAAGCGATAGAAAATAAAAAGGCGACCGGATGGTCGCCTTTTTACAGGCTGTGCTGTCTAAGCAATCTGATTAAGACAAAGATGCTTTTTGGTATAACGGCATGATTTGCTGATAAACATCGCTGTATAAATGTGCTTTTAATAAGCTGTATTTTTCAGTCATTGTAAGTGTTTTAAATGCATTAGTTTCTCTTTCGAAAGAAACAGAACCGATAATAAGCTGATTGTTAGTAGATAGGCCATTAATACATAAATCAAATAATTTTTTTGTAGTATGCGGATCAGGATCCTGTTGTTTAGGTGAGTCAATTATAACTGGGAGCATCGGGTTTGTTGATTTAGCTTCTATCGTTTTAAGAAGAGCATAATGATAAGCTAATATTGCTCTTGGCGCACGGCTACCAGTTTCGCTTTTTGATATAGGACCGTATTGGAGAATAGTTCCAACTTTTGGGTCTTTTATACCTAGTTCGGTTTGTGCAAAAATCAATGACTCTTTAAATATTTCATTAATTTCACGGGTGCGTTTTTTATCATCGAACTCTGCTAAACGCTCTGATAATTTAGTTCTGGATTGATCTAGTTCTCCAATTTTTCTTAGTAGTTCATCGATCTGTTCATCGAATGTTGACTCAACCTGTTTACTTGCTTGAGATTTTATAACATCTTGAAGTGTCAGTTGCTCTTTAACTTCTTGAAGCATACATTTAAGTTCTGAGCTTAATTTTTGAGCGTTTCTCAAGTCTTCTTTTATTTTAGAAATTTGATCATCATATAATGATTTTTGATCATACAACTCAGGGATGATTTGCAACAGATTTTCTCTGTTTGCAAGGATGGCATACTTGGCTTCTAAGCTTGCAGACGGGGATAAAAAATCTATATTACTGTCATCAAGCTGTCTTTTGGATGAGTCTATCTCTGCTACTAATTCATCTCGTTGAGATAGAGCTTTTATGAGTTTAATTCTGTACTCTGTTTCTTCCTGATGTAAATGCTGGCACTTACTCAGAAATCGTTCCAATAACATTTCATAATATTCAATATCAATATCAAATAGTACTCTTCCGAATGAATCTTCGAAGCGCTTCTTAGCAGTTTCTAGAGCTTTTAATGTTGCTCGTGTTTCTTTAAGGTCAATATCTATTAAACTAATTTTACCTTGAAGCCTATAATATTCCTTTGGCTTAATCCCAGTATGAAAATTAAGGATGTTTTTCTGCCAGTCTTTGTACATCTTCAAGCTACTAAATGAATCTAATACTGTCGCCCATCCGTCATCCTGATCAATATAGAACGGAAGATAAAGGCTTGCTGGGTGTGCTTGCCCTTGAACCAAGGCATCCTTTAAAACCAGCTCTAAATTAAAGTCAAATATATCTCGTACGGTCAAAGCGATCTCTGTACGAGAATTAGAAGTCACTAGGAGATGTTCATTGTCATCAGTAATATCAAATATGGAAATACGTTTTCCGTGACGAATAAATGCATAGTCTCGATTTTTTACGCAAATGACAACCTTTGAAACAAAGCTATCTTTCTTCCACTTCTGATCTAAGCGAATATCGGCTCCTAATGTATAATATAGATTCTTTATAAAACTGGACTTCCCTGTGTCATTCTCTCCAGTAATAATATTTATATCGGGTGAGAATTCATAAGAGAAGCCTTTTTTATCTCGAAGGGATAATATATGGGCACTTTTAAAGTAGATGTGTCTCATGTCTTATTCCCTTCTAGCAACTTCTGAATTATGGAATAAACAACGATGCATTCTTTTTTTCCTGATGTTAAAGCCAATTTGTAGTCAGGGCAACGTGCATCAATATTGTTTATGGTTGTAAGTATATATTCTTCTAGATTTAAATTGATTTTTGATTCGTCGTAAAATGCAATGGCATACTTTTGATAAGTGCGTGTCGGATTATTCACATCTTGGTTTATTTCTATGCAAATCTGTGAGAAGTTTGCTTGTAATAGAATGAGCTGTATTGAAGTTTTATGAAGGTCATGAAATACCTGCCTTGCCATTTCCCAAGTAGGTATAGTTTTATTAATAGCATTCAACTCTTCTAGAACAGAGTTGAAATCTTGAGATGAAAATCCTTTTCTTGCGATTAAATCTGAAAAGTCAATTATATCTGCTGACTTAACCTTAGATTTTTTTCGACATTCCTGATCCAGTAATGATGCTAGCGCATTAATATTAAGAATAGAGCTATCACCATACTTCCTACTAATGAAGTCACATAGTTTACCTTTGAGATGGATAATGTGATCATCTAGGCTCAATGATGACTGAATAAACTTCATTACTGAAAGGTCAATACATGAATCATCGAGCTTAACCTGGTTCTTTATTGCTTTTTTAAATTTTATCTGGTATTCATTCTTTATTTCATTAGCCCTAAAAGAAGATTTTCCACCATTACTACCACATAAATTTAATGATGCGTTTGTAACAAACAAAAGTTTCGGTGAATACTCAATAAAATTTTTGTAATGAACAAATAGTTTTCCAATAATAGATATAGGTTTTTTGCTGGTGCTATTGCTCAGTGACGATGCTGTCCAGTGATTTTCATTTGTTTTTACTTGTGCAAATGTCAAATTTTGGGGGGTTGAGTGATCATCAAGAATAAGGACATCATCGTGATACTCAAAAATAAAAACATAATTTTTACCATTTAGCTCATATTCCAGCATCTCAGATAAAGCCCAGCAAGCTTGATAATCAAAACCGCGCTGAGCAATTTCTCCGCCTCTTTCAGATTGTGGAATATCAACTAAGGCTTCAGCTAAACCCATAGACTTCCTTATTTATTGTTAATTTGACTTGCTCATCTTGGATTAAAGGCATAAGGAAGAATCAGGGACACTTATGTTTCTTAACAAGGTGTAGTGCAGCCAAATCCCACGCTACCGCCCGTGGATTACAGCTTCCAATATGCTCCCTTGACCCGCGCTGGCAGCAACCCATCGCAGTTCAACAGGTTCTGAATGGCCATGGTAAGCCAAATGAAACTGTCGAGGCGAGTCTTAAAGTAACTTAACTATCAGAAATTAATCGTTTTTTGAGCTTGATCAGCAAATGGAGCCGGAAGGCGGCTTTGTAGCCATATCCCGCTTTGGCAAACAGGGAAGGGGAGTGAATAGGGGCGACCTGCTGGTCGCCCTTGTTATTGCCATATCCGGCGCGCTAGGGGTTAGCCGTTATAGCCGTAGCAGCGTTTGAGCTCCTCGAAGTCGTAGTAGTGGCTGCCGCTTTGGTAGGGCTGGCAGCCGGTCTTAAAGGCGATCTCCTTTTCGTTGTAGAACATCTTGACCAGCACCTGCCGCTGCCCGTTCTGGTAGATATCCCACTGAATATTGGCGGTATAGGGGGAGACCCAGCCGCCGCGCCACTCGTTGTTCTGCTGGCTGAACAGCTGATCCGGGCTGGCCCCCTGACGGCTCCCTTCCAGCTTCATCAGGGCGGCGAGGGGGATAATGGCTTCAGCGTGGGCAAAGCGCAGGGTGGCCTGTCGGCTCTGCTCGCCCTCCACCACCTGACGCTGCACCTCGCCAAACATGCCGTCGAGCAGCGGCTGGGCAATGGCGTAGGGGGCGTTCTGGTTGGCAAAGCTCGGCCCCTTCTCGTAGAAATCTTCCGCATCGGAGAGGTAGGAGAACCAGGCAGACTCCTCCGGGGTCAGGAACTGTTCCAGCGCCCAGGGTTCGCTGCCCTGTGCCTGCGCTTCGCGGATCATGCCGGGGCCGATGATAAAGAGGTTGTAGAGCATCAGGGCGGCATCCACTTCGTCGCGCACATAGGTCATGCCGCCATCCTCCGGGTTGACGGCGACAAACTCGACGCCGCCCGCCAGATAGTCGACAAACCCCTTGCTGTAGATACGCTCCAGCATGCTGCGAGCCATCTCTTTGGTCTTGCTCAGGTTTTTAAGCTGATCCAGCGCCCTGGCCAGCTCGGGGGCCGGGGCGATTCCGGCATCTTCGTCGCCGATAAAGCGCTGGTAGCTCTCATAGGCGGGCAGGTAGCGGGCGTAATCCCCCTCGGGCGTGGTCTTGTGGAAGTAGAGCTCGAACTTGTTGACCAGCTTTTTGTTGATCTTCGAGGGGTCATCCTGCGTGAGGTAGCACTGCGCCGAGTCGCTGACATAGCTCACGTCGCGCTTGAGGCTCTCCATAAAGTAGAAGGCGCTTTCGTTGGCCCTGTCCTTGCCCGAGGTGACCACCTTGATGCAGTGGGGCTCGCTGCTGTTGAGCAGGGTCGGCAGCCGCGCCGCCAGCCGGGTGGCGAGATTGGCGTGTTCCTCCTTGCCCAGCGCCGAGAGCAGGCCGTAGCCCAGTTTCTGGTTGGCGGCCGTCACCAGATCGACCTTGCCTCCCAGCCCCTGTCCGAGAGTGGTGAGCGCCCCCTGACGCTGCGCCTCTTCCCAGACCAGCTTGGTCAGCACGTCATATTTCGGGCTGGAGAGTGAGCGCGAGCCGTGGCGCGCCACCATCTCGGTAAAGACCGGGCTGAACCCCTGAGGCGCTGGCTCGTAGCTCTCCGCCTGCTGCTGCGGGCTGTAGACCGCTTTGGTGCTGTATTGATAGGCGGTTTTGCCCTGGCTGTCGGCAGACGATTCGTTCTCTGACTGGCAGCCGCCAAGCAAGACCAGCGAGACGGCCAAAGCCACATAAGAAGAGCGCGGGAAAGTCATGATGTTCCTTATCTATCCATATGAAAAATAAGTGAAAAACTCTATGGCTTGAAAATGACCGCGGGATGTCAGCCAGATGACAGGCTGATGACTTCTGATAAAGCAGTAAGCAAGGGGAGAGAATCTCTTTTTCGGAACCCCCACCTTGTTGATGCAAAAAGCCCCGAGAGCTGGCGCTTTCGGGGAAGAGGAAAAACATCGACAAGGAATTACAAAGGCGGTGGGGTCAGACCTGAGCAAGATCAGGCATCGACATAGAGCACCTGACCGCTAATAAAGCCATCGACGGAGCGCTCAAACGCCTTGCCGACCAAAGCGCCCGGCACCGGCTGGAAGCCCGGCATCATCTCGCCATATACGTCCCACGCCTCTTCTAATACGGTCGGGTTGACCACATTGATGCGAATGCCGCGGGGCAGCTCGTGGGCCACGCACTGGACAAAGGTATCGATGGCGCCGCTGGTGGTGGCATCGGCAATGGCCAGCGGGATTGGCTTGATATTGAGGATGCCGGAGATCAGGGTGAAGGAGCCCCCCTGATTGATGTAGTTGACGCCGACATTGACCAGATTGATCTGCCCCATCAGCTTGCTCTGGATGGTGGTTTGCCACTGCTCGTCGCTCATCTCGCCAAAGGGGGCGTATTCGCAATAGCCGGCGGTATTGACCACTGCATCGAAGGAACCCACGTTTTGGTAGAGCCGCTTGATGGACTCTCGGCTGGTGATATCCACCTGAAAATCACACCCCTCGCCGGAGCGGCTGGCGGTGATCACCTTGTGCTTGCCCAGACCACTGAGAGCGGCTTGCCCCATTTTCCCCTGAGCACCAATCAGAATGACTGTTTTCATCGTTAACCTCGCTTTGCTGGAAGAGCTGCAAGGTTAGAGAGCCACTGATACAATGTAAATCATTGGTGGTTTGTATGTGATACAACTGAAATTGGTGAGGTGAGGGTGGAGAAGATCGATATCAGACAGATGCGGGTACTGGTGCTGCTGGTCAGATACAAGAGCGTGTCGCGGGTGGCCGAGCTGCTGGAGATCTCCCAGCAGGGGGTGAGCAGCCATCTGAAAAAGCTGCGCGACCTCTTTCCCGCCGAGCTCTTTATCCGCCAAAGCGCCGGGTTGCAGCCGACCGATTACGCCTGCGAGCTGGCTGACAAGTTCGAGCAGATCCTGGCCGATATCGACGGGATCTTTGTGGCAGCCCCCTTCGATCCCGCCAGCAGCCAGCGCACCTTCAGGGTGATGGCGAACGAATATGCCCAGCTCGCCATTATCCCAAGGTTGGCGAGCGCCCTGCGCACTCAGGCGCCCTCCATCCGGCTCGATGTGGTGGACTTTCAGGCCGATCAGCATCTGGACGTGCTGGCCAGCGGCGAGGTCGATCTGGTGATTGGCTTTGATGCCTATCTCGACCTGGGGTTGCTGCGCGCTACTCTGCGCCGGGATCACTACTGCTGCGTGCTGCGCCGCGACTCCCGATATCTTTCGGACCACGCCCCGCAGGATCTGGCGGCCATCCCCTTTGTGCAGTTCGCCAACAGCGTCGGCAATTTCGAAGGGCAGATGAACCCGCAGCAGGTTGCCAGCGCGGCGGTGGCGACGCTCCCCTGTTACACCTCGCTGCAAGCCTTTATGTCGGTCAATGACGTGGCGGCCTGCATTCCGTCGGCCATCGCCACCCTCGGCGATTTTCGCATGCTGGAGCTGGCCGGGGCGCCGCAGCAGTTCGAGGTGGTGGTTGGCAGACACCGCAAAAGTCAGGGTAATTTCGCCATCGAGTGGCTGGCCGAGGTGATCAAGTTGGTCTGCGATCTTGCCATGCCTAAATAACGTCGCCGTTTGCACAGAGCTGCGCACGCCAGTCAGCGCGCTAACGGCAGGCTGGATCTGCGGGACAAATCCTGCGATGGTGCGGGCAGTTATCCGCTTGTCCCGTTATCGAGTGAAAAGGAGTTGAGATGCGCATTGCCATGATTGGTCTGGGGGATATCGCCCAAAAAGCCTATCTGCCGCTGCTGGCGAGCGACGAGCGGGTCACCCCGCTGCTCTGTACCCGCAATCCGGCGGTGCTGGAGAAGCTCGCCCGCCAGTATCGGGTCGCAGAGTGCTTTACCGATGTGGCGGCCATGCTGGCCAGCCGCCCCGATGCCGTGATGATCCACGCCGCCACCGCCGTTCATCGCGAGCTGGCCGAGCAGTGCCTGCGGGCAGGGATCCCCACCTTTGTCGACAAGCCCCTGTGCGACAATCTGGCCGAGGCCGAGGGACTGGCCAACCTCGCCATCGCGCAAGACTGCGCCCTCTTTACCGGTTTCAACCGCCGCTATCTGCCTGCCATGGATGCCGCTCGTGCCCAGCCGCTCACCGAGCTCAACTGGCAGAAACACCGCTTCGCCCTGCCCGGCAAGGCGCGGGATTTTATGTTCGACGACTTTATCCATGTGCTTGACAGCCTCTGTTTCTATGGCGGCGTGCCGGGCGGCGACTTTCATGCGGTATTGCGACCTTATACGAAGGACAACAGCCTGTTGGCCGGGGTAAGCGTTAGCTGGCAGAGCGGTGATCGTGCCATCAGCGGCAGCATGAACCGCAGCGCCGGGATCACCGAGGAGCGCATCGATGCCTACGGCGACAACCTCTCCCTGCACCTTGAGAACTGCACTCGCGGCATTATCGCCCGCGATAAGCAGGCCGAGATGCTTAGCCCCAACGACTGGCAGCCGGTGCTGGCCCAGCGCGGCTTTGCCGCCATGCTGGAGCACTGGTATCAGCAGATTGAAATCGGCAAGGCCGACAGCGAGCTGATCGCCTCCTACCTGCACGGTCATCGGCTGGCGGAGCAGCTGGTGGCGCTGGCTGACAAGCGGGAATAAGGCTGGCTGGAAGCCTGAGGGATGTGAATACGAGGTGCGCGAAGATAGCGCACCAAACACAACGGGGGCCGCAGTTGCGGCCCCCGTTGTTATGGGATGAGATGCATGGGATCAGATGCACTTCACCGGTTTGGGCAGGCCGCCAATCTTGGTCGCCTGCTTGGCTGGGCCTTCCGGGAACAGCTTGTAGAGGTAGCGGCTGTTGCCCTTTTCGGGGCCGTACTGCTTCTCCATCGCCTTGACCAGCGCACGGATGGCGGGGGAGGTGTTGAACTCCAGATAGAAGGCGCGCACAAAGCGCACCACTTCCCAGTGCGGCTCCTCAAGCGTGATCCCCTCCTGCGCGGCCAGCACCAGCGCCAGCTCCTCGCTCCAGTCGTTGCTGTTGAGCAGGTAGCCCTTGGCATCGGTCTCGATGAGTTGGCCGTTGAATTCCAGCTGATGTTTTTCGGACGCAGACATGAGGGCTCCTCGCTAATGGGGCTATCAGGATTGGGCGGGCATGGTAGCGCCTTGATCCCCGGTGAGCAACCGGCTCTCGTTGGCCAGATGCAGCAGCTGATCCGCCAGCTCGCTGATCAGGTTGAGCTGCTGGGTCAGCATCAGCTGTTCCTCGCTGCTATCCGGACTTATCACCGGACACTGACCACCGATGGAGCTGGAGGGGTTGCCCGCCAGATGACCGGCGGCCTGTTCCAGGGTGTGGCAGATGTGGTGGCGCACCTCATCCAGCCCGCTGATGGCCTCCAGCTTGTCGCGATGGGCCCCCAGCGCCGAGATGTAGGAGAGCAGGGCGTGGTTGCGCCAGGTGAGGGTAAAGCAGAGATCGAGGAAGCGGCGGCGCTTTTGCGGCTCCACCAGCATGCTCTGCCAGGCGGTGGCCAGCTCGCTGTCCGCCAGATGGGCGCTTTTGCGTGCCACCCGATAGTCGATGGATTCGTCCCGCTGCTGCTTGAGGCTTGCCAGCACTGCCGAGAGGTAGCGGGCGTTGGCCGAGAGCGAGTTGGCGATAAGCGTCGGCAGCCGTTTGTACTGCCAGTCAGGCCAGAGCCAGGCCACCAGCCCGTAGGAGATCAGGCAGCCGAGCAGGGTATCGAGCAGCCGCGGCCCGAGGATCGCAAAGCCGATGCCATCGAGCAGGTTGAACGCCATCAGCACGTAGAGCGTGATAAAGCAGACCGCGGCGCTGTAGTTGTTGCGCACTTGGGTGAAGAAGAGGAAGGCGGCCAGTCCCATCACCACCAACTGAACGTGCAGCTCGGGGAAGAGCCAGAGCACCGGAATACCCACCAGAATACCTGCGAAGGTGCCGAGCATCCGCTGCACCAGTCGGCGGCGGGTGGCGCTGTAACTGGGCTGGCAGACAAACAGCACGGTCAGCAAAATCCAGTAGCCCTTCTCCAGATCAAAGGCTTGCAGTATGCCGTAGCCGATCACCAGCCCGAGTGACAAACGCAGCGCATGGCGAAACACCATGGAGTGCAAGGTGAGGTGCTGCTTGAGCTGGGCCAGCAGCGGCAGGCGGGGCGGGCGCGCCAGCGCGGGCAGCTCCTGCTCTGGCTGCTCGGGGTTTTGCAGCACTTCGGCGCTGCTCAGCAGCTGGTTGATGCTGGCCAGATTGCGGCGCAGGAACTTCATCGGCGTCAGCAGGGTTTTCGGGTAGTGCTGCTTGAGATTGGTGAACTCCAGCTGATCGCCGAGGGCCTCCAGCGTCCAGTGGATGCGCTTGTTATGGGCGTAGGGCTTGTGCACCAGAATGGCGTAACCGAGCCGCTGACATGCCTCGGAGAGTTGCAGGAACACCTCCTGAAATCCTTCCAGCACTATGCCCTGCTTGAGCTCCGCTTCCAGTCGGCTGTAGGGGTAGTGGCTGGAGGTGGCGCGTTCGTGAATTTCCAGCGCCAGCAGATAGAGGCGCAGCAGGCTGGCAAGCTCGGGGCTCGCCGGATGGCGGCGGCTCAGGCGGGCGTTGAGGGCCGACTTGGTGAGGGTCAGCGCGCTCACCAGATTGATGTTGAGCTGGGCCAGATTGTGGCGAATGGCCTGGGCGCCGTGCTCGTCCGCCGGGAAGAAGCGGGACTTTTCCAGCAGGTAGCGGCCAAGGGCGAAGTAGCTCTGGGCCAGTTGCTCGTGCAGGGTCTTGTAGGGCAGCAGCCAGAGCCAGATGAACGAGACCAGCCCGTACCAGAGGGCGCCGGCGCCGAGTGCCAGCGGCTGGTAGAAGAGATCCGGCGCCTTGGCGGCCCCCAGCATGGTGTAGATGGCGATCAGCAGCGAGCCGAAGCTGATGGTGGCGTAGCGAGCGCCGAGCGCCCCCACCATCACGAAGATAAAGGTGGAGCTGGCCAGCCCGATGGCAAACAGCCAGGGGGTGGGGTAGAGATACTGCACACACAGGGACGCAAACATGAAGCAAATCAGCGTCATGGCGAGGTTCTTGAGCCGTCCCCACAGGCTGTCGTCGGTTTCGGCGATGGCGCCCGCCACTACCCCGAGGGAGAGCAGCACGGTGAGCTGGATATTGCCGGTGGCCAGGGTGAAGGCGAGCAGACCGAGAATGGCCAGCAGCACTTTGAGAGCGAAGTAGATGTGACTATCGGTCAGTAGTCGGCGCAGCAGGCCAGAGAGATCCATCGGCATGAGACAGGTGAAACCCTTGATCGAAACGAGAGCGAGATAGTAACCCGCCAAGCGCGAAGTGGCCCTGATCCAAATCAGGGCCACTTCGCTTCATATCCTTGATTTACAACTTATCCTGACAAAAATCGGCGCCAATAAAAACCCCGCCGAAGCGGGGTTTCTGATTAGTTGCGGTTGCCGCCAAGCAGGCTCAGCAAGCTCAGGAAGATGTTGTAGATGGAGACATACAGAGTGACGGTGGCAGAGATGTAGTTGGTCTCGCCGCCGCGCACGATCTGCTGGGTAGTCAGCAGGATGGCGCCGGAGGAGAAGAGCATGAACATGGCGGACAGTGCCAGGCTCAGGGCGCTCATCTGCAGGAAGATGTTGGCAATCATGGCCACCAGCAGTACCCAGAAACCGACGAACAGCATGCCGCCAATGAAAGAGAGGTCACGCTTGGTGGTCAGGGCATAGGCCGACAGACCGAAGAAGGTGAGCGCGGTGCCGCCAAGGGCGGTCATCACGATCTCGCCACCACCATTGTTCATGTACATGTTGATGATGGGGCCCAGGCTATAGCCCAGCAGACCGGTCAGGGCGAAGGTGAAGACCAGCCCCATGCCGTTGTTGCGATTCTTCTCGGTCAGGAACATCAGACCGTATACGCCGATGAGGAAGATGGCCCAGTGCAGCGGCGGCATGTTCATTACGGTCGCGATGCCCGCCACCACGGCAGAGAAGCCCAGAGTGAGGGAGAGCAGCATATAGGTGTTACGCAGCACCTTGTTGGTATCGCGTACGGCACTTTGGGTGCCAGTGTAGATAGAACGGGTATCCATCTTGGGTGTCCTCTTGATGTCCGGGTGAGACGGCGAGCAGCCGCCTCGTGATCGCTGTTTGTTACTGCATGTTTACGCATTGTATGTAGAACAAATAGGGATGACGAGGAACAATTTCAAGCCACCTGCCATTTTGCTCCCGCACACTATCCCACAGGAAATATGTATTGCATATGAACAAGGGCTTAGCGTAGTATGCACGCCGTTCGGAGGGGTGGCAGAGCGGCTGAATGCACCGGTCTTGAAAACCGGCGATGGGCGACCATCCGTGGGTTCAAATCCCACCTCCTCCGCCATATTCAAAGAGAAAGCCCAAGCGGTCACCCGCTTGGGCTTTTTTGTATCTGTCGTATCTGGTATTTCAACTGACATGTCACATGGACGATAAAAATGGCTCGGGTTGTCCCTGAGCCATTTTCACCTTGAATGAGGGCTTAGATCCGCCCCTGATAGCGCAGGGGGAAGCGGCCCTGACTGTCGGGCTGGCCGAGGAAGGGGAGCCCCTGCTGCATCTGTGGCGGCAGTGCCGGGCCCGGCTTCAGGGTGCCCTGGAACAGGTATTGGCCGTTGGGTTGCAGCTCGAGGCGACCCATGGTCTGTACCGCATCGGAGCCCTGCTTGAGTTCGGCCACCAGTTTGGAGTCGAGGCAGGTGAGTTTCACCTCGGGGTCGGCCAGATCCAGCTTGCCCGCCGGGGTATCGGCGCTGGCGTTGTACCAGTCGAGGTTGCCGTAGAGGTTGTCGCACCAGGGGTTGCCCTGGGCAAACTGCTCCACTTTGAGCTGCAGCTGGCCGCTGACGGTGATCGGGATCGGCAGGCGCATCGGCACCCGGCTCAGCAACCAGGGGGCGGGGGCGTTGAAGGTTAGATCCCGGCCGAAGGCGGCGCCATTCCAGCCGACAACGCCCTGACCATTGAGGCCGTTGCGATCGCCAAAGCGAATGGCCACTTCGGGGGCGAAGCGCAGCAGCGACCAGCCGTTGAGATCCCAGCGCAGCTGGCTCACCGATTCGCTGGCATATTGCAGCCGGGCGATCTGGCCGTTCCAGAGGGTGCCGCTTACCCCTTCCAGTTTCAGCAGGTTGGCAATGTTGGCAGGCAGCGGCAGATAGCGCGCCACCAGCGCCGCAGGCAGGGTGGCCAGCAGGAATACCAGATAGGCTGCCAGAAACAGGCTGGCAATCAGGATGCGTTTTTTCATTGTGGACGACTCAACTGCAAACGTCTGACCTTGACCAGACCCGGGGCCAGATCCTCGCGGGCGATCTCGATGATTTGCACCTGAATGCCGTGCTGCTCCACCAGGGTGGAGAGCCAGAGCAGCAAGTCATCAAACTGGACCGTATCGATCCACACTTGCAGCTCCTGCGCCTGGGGTTGCAGCCGGGCAATCTTGATCTTGTGGTTGAAGGCGGTGCGGTTGACCACCCCTTCCAGGGTGCCGCTGGTATCGATCTGGCGACCCGAGCCACCCTGCATGGCCAGCACCTCTTCCCCCTTCTCCTTGAGCCAGGCTAGGGTCTGCTGCTGGTTCTGCACCTGCCGCTCCCGCTCAGCGATGCGGTTGGTGATGGGCTGCCAGACGCTCCAATAGAAGAGACCGACCAGCAGCAGAATGCCACCTGCGGCCACCAGCCGCTGTTCCCGTGCTGTGATGCCGTGCCACCAGCTCTGCAATTTTTCCATCATGATGATTTACCCTTGAGCACCAGTGCGCCCTCTACCTTGCCCTCAGTGCTGCGCACCTCGCCTTGCTGTACCTCGAATTGCTTGCCAGCCAGCTCGCGGAACCGCTCGATCTCGGCAAAGCCGGGAGCGGTCACCTGCAGCCGCAGCTCGCGGCGACTGGCATCAAAGCGCATCACCTGCGGCTTGAGGCCGGGTACTTCGGCAAAGGTGGGGGCCAGCTCGGTGAGCATCAGCAGTACGCCGTTTTGCGGGGCTTGTCCCATCTGTTGCAGATGCTGGTTGATCTGGCTGCGCACGTTCACGATGCGGCTCTCACCCGGGAAGATGCGGGTATAGACGGCACGGATCTCCGCTTTCAGCGCCTTGTCCTGCTCGGTGAGCTGATAGAGTTGCACGCCGCGCTGGCCGAGGGCCACCAGCAGTAACAGACCGGCGGTGATGGCTACCTTGCGCCACTGCAACCAGTAGCGGGCATATTCGGTCTGCGGCCGGTAGGGGCCGGTCAGCAGGTTGGCGCGGCAGACGAGTGCCCCTTTGGCCAGCAGCAGCATAGGGAGTTCAGGCTCCGCCGCCTGCCAGTTGGCGGCGGCAATGGCGGGCACAGGTGTGTGGCTGTGGATGGTGATCGGCTCCGCTTCGGTTGCCAGCAAGATGGCCAGCAGCGGCTCGTCGGCGACGATCCCCTGACAGGGGCCTTGGCGTACCAGCCACTCGCTGCCGAGTTGCAGGGCTGACCAGCCATCAGCGGCCTGTGGCAGCGCCAGCACATCGGGCAGCAGTTGCAGGCTCTTGAGGCCAGCGGCATCGAGCCAGCCGAGCCACTCGCCCATCTTCTGCCGATCCACCGCCATCAGATCTACCTGCGGGCCGTCGTGGGCCAGTACCACCAGATGGAGCTCGTCCACGTCGGAGGCGATCTGCTCCTCCAGCAGGTAGGGGAGGGCCGCTGCCGACTGGCGGTTGTAGCGACCCGGCAGGGTGACGCGCCGGAAGATCAGATCGCTGCCCGGCACCAGCGTGACCACGGGGCGGCCACCGGCTCGCTCCTGCAGCTCGCCCAGGGCATCGGCCGAGGGCAGGGTGCCGGAGGCGATGATCTCCTGCTCCTGACCGGACCAGACCAGCCAGGCCACGGGTTGTTGTTTATTGGTCCCCAGTCGGATGACCAGACTTTCGCTCACGCATCTCTCTCCTGCGATACCGGTTTGCAAAGGGCGTTGTGCGCCCTGGCAACCGGTGCGCAGCCCGCAGGCTGCATCCAACATCTCTCGTACCCGCGGGCGAAGGCCCGCCGGTGCGCTGTTTATTCGGCGCCGCTACTGAGGCGGCGCAGCATCACCAGTTTATTGTCCTTGCCCCGCTGGAACAGGGTTTCGAGCCAGGCCCGGTTACCGCCGACCTCGGCCACGACTCGGGCTTCGAAGAAGTCGCTCTTGACCACCAGCGCATCTTTCAGTCCTTTCACCGAATCGACCGGAGCGAGCATGTCTGTCATCAGCTTGCTCTCTTTCCACCCCTTCTGTGGCCGCTCGTTCAGCACCCGCTTGGCGTCATCCAGCCCGATAGTACCCAGATAGAGGGCAACCAGCAGCTCGGGGCGCTGGGGGGCAAGGGTATTGATATTGATCTTCAACTTGTCGTTGGGCAGGGTGCAGACATAGGGAGCCAGTTTGGCATAGACCCTGGCCGTCACCCCGCGCACCGCCCTCAGCTCGTCCTTGCCCAGCATCCACTGGTTGGCGGTCAGATAGGGTGGCTTGAGCCCCTCGTAATAGGCGTCCTCTGCGCCAAGGCTGGATACCAGCACCGTATCCTTGTCAGTCCAGTCACGGATGGCATCGGTGAGCTGGGCCGCCTCGTAATCATCCATCGCCAGCTGCTTGAGCAGTTCGCGAAACACCTGCACCGGATAGGGCTGCTGCGCCAGCTCCTCGCCGCTCCCCGCCTTGGAGGCCACGCTCAGGCTGTTGAGGTTGAAGCAGGATTGCAGGTCGGTCACCTCGCCCTTGAGCTGGCCATCGTCCACCGGAAACACAGTGTTCTTGCGGGCCCAGTTCTGGCTGAGGTTGACCACCTCGGGGTTGTCCTTGAAATCCTGCGTTAGCACCTTGCTCACCAGCGCTTCTGCCGAGAGGGCATACCACCACGCCTGTTTGCCTGTGGTGATGTTGGCGGTGCGGCGCAGCTCAAGCTGCAGGCGGCCGCTCATATTGCTGGCGATGATCACCATCACCGAGAGGATCAGCAGCACCACCAGCAGCGCCATGCCGCGCTGGCGACCGGGGGCGGCGAGATTAGCCCGCATTGGCGCCCCCTCCGTTCTGGCTGTCACCATTACCGCCATTGGTATTGCCGTTGCCGCCGTTGTTCCCGTTGTTGTTGTTGTTGTTGTTGTTGTTGTTGTTGCCACCTTGGTCGGGGTTACTGCTCTGGCTGTTCTCTTCGGCGCGCTGGCCACCGGCACCAATCAGGAACTGGCGACGAATGGTGCCGTAATCTTCCAGATCCAGCTCCACTGCCAGCCCGTGGGGCAGCACGCTGCGCTGGGTCCACTCCTCTTTCCAGTTGCCCTTGTCGAAGAAGTAGAGGCGAAACGCCGTGACCCCTGTCAGCACCGGCTGGATGCGCGGCTCGGTGCCGATCACCGGATCCGGATAGAGGTAGCTCAGGCGCTCCAGCTTCTGATCCTTGAGACGCCAGCCGACCCGCTGCAGATGGGAGCGGGGCAGCATGCCGTCCGGGTTGAGCCAGCCGCTGCGCATAAAGGCCATGCCCCAGTCATCGCTCTGCTGGCCGAAGCGGGAAGCCGCTAGCAGCACCTTGTTGTTTTCCCCCTCGATGCGACCGCTGCGCGGCACCATCTGGGTGACGTCTCGCTCCAGCAGGGTGAAGGCGAGCTGCAATTCGTTGAGGCGGGCCTCCTTGCGCTTGGCTACCTCGTCGCTGGTGAGCACCCCCTGCAGCACCTGATAGGCGCCCATGCTGAGAGTGGCGAAGATGGCGATCGCCACCAGCATTTCGAGCAGGGTAAAACCGGCGTGACGGACGGGGCGAGGCGTGCGGGCGGATAGCTGGGTCATCGGCTGATATAGGTCCGCATCATGGCGACCGGGTTCTCGGCCTTGGCCTCGGTACGCACTTCCATATCGAGCGCCCGGAAGTTGTTGTCGGCGGTAGCGACGCCGCGATAGCGCCAGTACCAGGTGCTGCCCGCCATCTGCTCATCCCCTTCCACCCAGCTGTCACCGGGCCACTTGTTCTCGAGCTTCTGTTGCACCAGCTGGTTCTCCACCACCCAAGTGGCCAGGGTCTTCTGCTCCAGATAGTTGAGGGCCGAGAGGTGTTCGCTGGCGGTTTTCATTACCGCTAGACCCGCGATGGCAAAGACGGCCAGTGCGACCATGACTTCGAGTAGTGTCATGCCGCGGGCGTTCATTCGCTCACCTCTTCATCTTCATCGCCCGTGAGCAGGGTGAGGCGGCCGAACTCGTCCCCCTTGACGATACGGGTGTAGCGGGCATCCTCATCCTGCTGGGTGAAGGTGAGCACGAACGGGCTCAGCTCGCCGCCCGGGAAGATCAGTAGCTGCGGCGTGCGCTCCTTCTCGTCGCGCTTCTGTTCGGTTTTCTCGTCGTGGTCGGGCTGCCAGCCAAAGCCTTCCAGCTCCAGCGCCAGCGTCATGTTCTCGGCCAGTTGCACCGGCCCCAGCTGCTTGTCGCCAGTCAGGGCCAGCCACTTGCGATCCTTGGCTTGGCGCTGCATAAACTGCCAGCCGTTATCCTCGATGCGAATGCCTACCAGCCGACCATCCATCACCGCATACTCCTGCGCCAGCTGCAGGGTCGCCATCAGGCGACGCGCCTGCTTGTCCAGCTCCCGATCTCCTCTGGCGCCTCCCATGCTGAGAGTGACGGCAGTGGCCACTAGTCCCATCAGCATGGCGACCAGCAACACTTCCAGCAGAGTAAAGCCGGATTGGCGATGAAAGGAGAGAGATCGCTTCATGCAGTCAGCTCACAAGGAGTGCGGTGGCGGCACATCACTTATTGGAAATCCTTCAGGTTCCAGTTGCCGATGTCGTCATCGGTACCGGCTTCACCATCCAGACCCATGGAGAAGATGTCGATCTTGCCGAACTGGCCTGGGCTCAGCAGCTGGTACGGGTTGCCCCAGGGATCTTGCGGCAGGCGCTTGATGTAGCCGCCATCGCGGTAGCTGCGCGGCGCCGGATCGATGGAGGGCTTGGTCACCAGCGCGTCCAGACCCTGTTCAGTGGTCGGGTAGCGGTTGTTGTCCAGCTTGTACATGTCGAGGGCGTTTTCCAGCGCCACGATATCGGAGACCGCTTTCTGCTGGTCAGCCTTTTCCTTGTTGCCCATCAGGTTGGGCACCACCAGACTGGCCAGAATGCCGAGGATCACGATGACCACCATGACTTCCAGCAGGGTAAAACCGGATTGACGACGTTTGTTCATGAGTTGCTCCGTAACGAATGAGATGGGATGGCCCATCAGAGAGTGATCACTGGGTGGGTTCGACGGGCCGCCAGCGGCGCCACCGAACACCGGAAACTTACATATTCACCATATTGTTGAGCTCGAGGATCGGCTGCAGGATCGACATCACGATAAACAGCACCACCCCGGCCATGGAGACCACCAGCATGGGTTCGAACACCCCGAGGGCGATATTGACCTGGGATTCAAACTCCCGATCCTGGTTGTCTGCCGCCCGCTCCAGCATGCTGTCGAGCTCGCCGCTCTGCTCGCCGGAGGCGATCATGTGCAGCATCATGGGCGGGAAAATCTTGGTCTCGGTCAGCGACTTGCGCAGACTGGTCCCCTCGCGCACCCGTTCGGCGGCCTCGAGAATGCGCATTCTGGCAAAGTCGTTGGAGAGCACTTCGCCGGAGATCTTCATCCCCTCCAGCAGCGGCACCGCGCTGGCGTTGAGGATGCTTAACGTGCGAGCGAAGCGGGCGGTGTTGAGACCGCGACTGACCCGGCCAATCACCGGCAGGCCGAGCAGCACCTGATGCCAGCGCCGGCGACGTTTTTCATCGGTGAGCCACCAGCGCCAGACAAAGCTGCCAAGGAAGATCAGCAGCAGGAACCAGAGGCCGTAGGCCTGCATCAGTTCGCTGGTACCGATGAGAAAGCGGGTGGTGCCCGGCAGCTGTTGACCCATGTGTTCAAACTGGGCCACCACCTTGGGCACCACGGCGGTAAGCAGGATCGAGATAACCCCGATAGCCACGCAGGTAAGCACGATGGGGTAGATCATCGCCTGCAACAGCTTGGTGCGCATATGCTGGCGCTGTTCGGTGTAGTCGGCGAGGCGGTTGAGCACCTTCTCCAGATGGCCCGATTTTTCACCGGCCGCCACCATGGAGCGAAACAGCTGGTCGAACACATGGGGAAAAGCCCCCAGCGAGTCGGCCAGCGAATAACCTTCCACCACCTTGCTGCGCACGGTCGCCACCAGAGAGCGCAAGTGGGCCTTTTCGCACTGCTCGGCCACCGCTTTGAGCGCCTCTTCGATGGTGAGACCAGCCCCCACCAGGGTGGCCAGCTGGCGAGTGATCAGGGCCAGCTCGGCAGTGCTGGCACCGCGCCGAAACAGGGCGAAGCGGGTTGCCTCCCGTTTCGCCTTCTCGGTGGTCTCGTTCACCTCGAGGGGAATGAGCCCCTGCTCGCGCAGCAGCTGGCGCACCTGACGGGCCGAGTCACCCTCCATCACGCCGCTCTTGCTACGCCCCTTGTTGTCGAGGGCCTTGTATTCGAATGCCGCCATCTCAATCTTCCCGGGTCACGCGCAGTACCTCTTCGAGGCTGGTCTGCCCTTTGAGCACCTTGTCGATACCGTCGCGGCGGATGCTGGGGGTATGGCCGCGGATCAGCCGTTCAATGGCCATCTCGCCGCTGGCGCCGTGAATGGCTTCACGCACCGCCTCGTCCACCACCACCAGTTCGTGGATGCCGGTCCGGCCACGATAGCCGGTGTGGTTGCACTGTTCGCAGCCCACCGGATGCCAGATAGGCTGATCAGGTTCCAGTGTGATACCCATTGCAAGTCGCTCCTGCTCGGTGGCCGGACGCGAGGCGCGGCAATCGGGGCAGAGGGTACGCACCAGCCGCTGGGCCAGCACCGCCAAGAGCGACGAGGAGAGCAGGAAGGGCTCGATCCCCATGTCCCGCATCCGGGTGATGGCGCCGATGGCGGTGTTGGTGTGCAGGGTCGACATTACCAGGTGACCGGTGAGGGAGGCCTGTACCGCGATCTGGGCGGTCTCGAGGTCACGAATTTCCCCCACCATCACTACGTCCGGATCCTGGCGCAGAATGGCGCGCAGACCGCGGGCGAAGGTCATGTCCACCTTGCTGTTGACCTGGGTCTGGCCCACCCCTTCGAGGTCATATTCGATGGGGTCTTCCACCGTCAGGATGTTGCGATCCCGCGAGTTGATTTCTGACAGCGCCGCATAGAGGGTGGTGGATTTACCGGAACCGGTCGGGCCGGTGACCAGAATGATGCCATGGGGCTTGCGAATAAGTTCGCTGATGATGCTGCGGTTGCGCGCCGTCATGCCGAGCTGCTTGAGCTCGAGGCGAATGGTGTTCTTGTCGAGCAGACGCAATACCACCCGCTCGCCGTAGCTGGACGGCATGGTGGAGACCCGCACGTCGACGGCGCGGCCGCCGATACGCAATGAGATACGGCCATCCTGCGGCACCCGCTTCTCGGCGATGTCCATCCGCGACATGACCTTGATCCGCGAAACCAGGAGTGATGCCAGCTTGCGATGGGGACGCAGGATCTCCCGCAGCACCCCATCGATGCGAAAACGAATGACCAGTGCCCGCTCGAAGGTCTCGATATGGATATCGGAGGCCTCCTCCTTGATCGCCTCGCTCAACATGGCGTTGATGAGACGAATGATGGGGGCATCGTCATCGGCATCCAGCAGGTCTTCGCTCTGGGGCAGCTCTTCGGCCAGGGCAAAGAAGTCCATCTCGTTGCCGAGATCTTCCATCAGCTGGCGTGCCTCGGAGGAGTCGCGCTGATAGTGGGCCATCAGCAGCTCTTCGAAGGTTTCGTTGTCGAGCTGCTCCACCGCGAAGCTGCAACCCGCTACCCGCCGCACTTCCAGCAGGGCTTGCGGGGTGACGCCGGGGCGGCACTGCAATACTGGTGCCCCCTCCCGCTCAATCAGGATCACCCCGAAGTTGCGGGCAAAGGCGAAGGGCAGCTCCGGCAGCGGGGGCGGCAACTCGCCGCCGTCAAGATGGTAGGCACTCATCAGGGACGGCTCTGCACAAAGGGGGTGGTACTTTCTACAGTGCTCTGCTGGCGAACCTTCATCTGTTCAACCTGCTTCTGCACTTCCTTTTGCAGCTCGGGCGACACCATCACATCCTGGCCATAGGCAGGCAGCACCTGACGTTTGGGCGAGGTGAGATAGCCCTCTTGCACTGCATTATCCAACTGCTGAGCGCGGAACAGGGAGTATTTGTTGCTGGAGATACCAGAGTAGACATCGGCATCGCGCAAGATTGTGGGCCGGATAAAGACCATCAGGTTGCGCTTGCTCACCGTATTGGAGGTGGAGCGAAACAGGTAGCCCAGCACCGGAATATCGCCGAGTAGCGGGACTTTGGATACCTGTTCCAGAGTCTGATCATCCATCAGGCCACCCAAAACTACGGTCTCGCCACTTTTAACCAATACTGCGTTTTTCACTGTACGGGTGTCAAAGGTTGGACCGAGATTGGCCGAGCCTGGAGCCTGCTTCTGTGCCACGCTGGAGACCTCTTGCTCGATGGTGAGTAGCACCGAATCCCCTTCGTTGATTTGCGGAGTAACGGTTAGCTTGGTTCCGACTGTCTTGCGCTCGATGGTGTTGAAGATGTTGTCACCGGAGGTAGAACTTTGGGAACCGGTCTGGACAGGTACTTCCTGACCCACGTTGAACGACGCCTCTTTGTTGTCCATGGTGACGATGCTCGGGGTAGAGAGAATATCGTTCTTGGTATTGGAGGCCAGCGCCGTGGCCAGCATGGCCCAATCACCGTGATAAAAACCGGCGGCCATGCCGTTGAATTCTTTCAGCAGAGCTGCTGCGGTATCAGTGTTACCGTTCTGGTAATCTTTACCCGCGGCGATGGCGCCGCCAAGTGGCAAACCAGTGTTGTTAAACTGGGTACCACCACCATTGGCATTGCCCCACTGGACGCCGAGGTTAAGGCCGTCGTTATCCTGCATCTCGACGATGATCGCCTCCACCAGTACTTGGGCACGGCGGATATCGAGCTTGGCGATGACCTGTTCAAGTTCTGCCATCACATCCGGCTGGGCGGTGATGACCAGGGCATTGGTGGTCTCGTCGGCAGAGATGGCCAGCTTGCCACCGCCGATGCTGGCGCCACCTGTGGTTGCGCCGCCGCCCTTCTTGTCGGCCTCGATGCTGGAGCTGACGCCCTTGAGCACCTCGACCATGTCTTTGGCCTTGCCATATTTGAGGTAGAAGACCCGGGTGTTGCCCTGGCTCTGCAGGTCGCGGTCGAGCTGGCGCACCATCTGGATGATGCGGGCGCGCGCTTTCGGCTCACCACTCACCACCACAGAGTTGGTGCGTTCGTCGGCCACCACCTTGGGGGAGAGCAACAGGGAAGCGGTGCCGCCCTGTGGGTTACCATCCTTGTTGAGGTTGGTCACCAGCCGCACCATTTCCCCCGCCGAGGCAAACTTGAGCTTGATGATGTCTACATCCTGATCGCCTGCGCGGTCGACCCGGTTCACCACTTCCACCAGACGGTTGACCACGGCGGCGCGGCCGGTGATGAGCAGCACGTTTGATGGCTCGTAGTGCACCACGTTGCCCCCACCGGCGTTGTCGTTGAGCTGGCGCAGCAGGGGAGCCAGTTCACGCACCGAGACGTTGCGTACCGGCACGACTCTGGTCACCATCTCGTCGCCCACTCCCGGGTTATTGCCATCCACCACCGGAATGGCGGAGGTTTTGGCATCCCGCGAGCGCAGCACCTTGAGCACGCCGTTATTCATCGGCACCACGGCAAAGCCGTAGACATCGAGCACACTCAGGAAGAACTGGTAGTACTGCTCCTCGTTGAGCAGGTCGTAGCTGCGCACGTTGATCTTGCCGCGCACCGAGGGCTCTATGATGATGGTCTTGTTGAGGTTTTTGCCCACCGTATTGATAAATTCTTCGATGTCGGCGTTCTTGAAGCTGGCAGAGTACTCGGTGGCCCAGGCTGAGCCCGCCATCATCAGTGCCGCTGCGATAGTGGCCAGACGCCAGCCTTTCCCTTTAGTGGTCATTATTGGTACGACTCCAAATCATTATTCTGACAAGCGCACATAGACATCGAACTGTTCGCCCTGCCGCTCGACGGTCACTGTCATTTCCGTTGCGCTAGCCAGCTGCTGCATCGCCTGCATGGCTTGCATGTTGTCACGCAGATCCAGTCCGTTGATGCTGATGGCCAGATCATTGGCCTGCAGCCCGCTCTGGTTGAAAAATTCCGGATTGTTGCCCGGGTTGAGGCGATAACCGGCCATGCGGCCATCCATCTGAACCGGTGAAATATTGAGGTAATCAGTGATCTTGCCCGGATCAGCCATCAGCTCGCTGCGCAGAGAGCCAAGGAGAGTGGTATTTGTTGTTTGCGGTAGCGGCTTGCCATACTCCTCGCCATCCAGCATCAGGGTCTCGTCGCGGCCATCCCGCTCTATGATGACTCGATCCGGATAGACCTGCCGGATCCGCGCTTGGGTGCCGTCAATCATGTCGCCAACCCCGTAGGAGTTCTGGATGCCGGACATGGCGATGATGGCGATGGATTTGGCCGGATCCGAGCTTGCCAACACCCCGTTGAGCTGGGCATTAAGCTGGGTGCGCGGCGCATTGGCGGCCACGGCGGTTTTTGCCTGCGCCTTGGGGATCGCCTTGCCAAACAGCGCCAGTCGGCTCACCTCGCCCAGTTCAAGGCGCGGGCTGCTTTGGCCGCTGACCGCCACGGTGGAGGGTTGCCACGGCTGGTTGGATTGCGGGTTTGCCAGAGTGAGCAAGCGCCAGGTGAGGGCTGCGCTCTGCTGGGCCAGCATCAGCAGCAGCACCAGAAAGAACACTCCGGTGACGCGAGTCAAAGGAAGCTGTCGGCACCGGGCCAGCAGCAGGGTCAAGATGTCATCCCTGAATCGTAGCGTCATATTAATCAACAAATTCCAGGCTCTGGGGCGGCTGCGTATTGTGTACGGCTGCGTGCTGTGACACAACGGGTCGGGGCGCACCAAACCGTAAAAATGGATATTTCATCACACCGTAAACCTTTGAATGCTCATAAAAGTGGCACTCAGGCGAGGTGCATCCTGCTTGCCAGCGATTATCAGGGGAAGGTGTGTACTCACCCTTGCCAATCCTGCAACGCCTTGAGGGTTACGCTCTGGCCTCCGATATCCAGCACAATGTACTGCTGGTCGATGGTGGCGAGCACGACCCCGGGGGCTATCTCGCTCCCTTCCCGGTATTCGCGGCCATTGAGCACCACGGCCCGCTTGGCCGGATTGGATGAGAACACATGGGAGCCATAGCTGAATGCGGGCACTTGCTGGCGAACCGAAAGCGGAGCGGCATTCAGCGACATCAACTGGGCCGGCTGCACGCTTTGGGAAACTGTACCCGATTCTTGTTGCAGCGGTGTTTCGTTGAGGGCGCGCATCAGCTGTTCGGCCAAGGTTGGTCGACTGGCTGCCGGATTGCTGGCAGCCGCTGCGACCCTGGGCTGCTGCACTACAGGTTCCGGCAGGGGCGGGGGCAGCGGACGGGTCACCATCGCCTTGGGCTCAACCCGCACGAAGGGGGAGGCAATCACCTCTTTTACCTCCACCTTCTCCTCGATGGGACGCAGGTGGATTAGATGCCAGCCATAGTTGGCACCCGCCCCCAGCAGCAGGGCAAGGGGCGCCAGCAACCAGCCGACGCGACGCGCGGGTTGCGCCTCCTCGCGGGCTATCGCCAACCCCATGGCGGGAATATGGCTCTGTTGCGAAGGCTGCTGGGCACGGCGCAGGGCATTGAGCAGGGTAGACATCAGGAGGTCTCCTCCAGTCTTGGCATGGGTTCGCCGGAGAGTGCGTTGAGCCGCAGCAGGGTGTTGCTGCCAGCGATGCCGTCAGGGGTGAGCCCCTGATCCCGCTGGAACTGCTGCAGTTTGTTCTTGAGCTCGCCATCGAAACGGCGCACCTTGCGTTCGGGTTGTTGCAATGCTCGGCTCAGAGCGTTGTCGAGCCACTGGATCTGGGTCTGTCCGGCATTGCTGGCGATCAGGCTGACGCCCCCTTTCGGCATGCGCCAGAGCAGGGTATAGCTGCCACCCCAGTTGTCGCTGAGCCACTGGCGATCCACTTGCCAGCTTTGGTTGCCGATCATCAGGCTGGCCTTGCTTGGCCCCAGATTGACCAGAGTCGCGTAGTAGAGGCCGCCAGTCTGGTCAGTGAGCGTGATCATGGCGGGATGCTGCAGGGCGCGCAGCTCCTCGAGGCTTGCCTCTCCCTCCTGGCAGCGCAGACCGGCGCGAGGGGCGTTGTCACAGGTGGCATCGAACGGTTCCGGTTCATAGCCCCAGACCCGATAGAGATTCTGCATGGCGCTCTCGGGGTCGAGGGCCTGATTGATCGCCTCGGTCAACTGTTCCTGTTGTTCGGCGGTCTCGTCAACGGTGACAGGCACCTCGACCTTGACCACAGGCCGTTCGGGGAATACGCCGAAAAATTGCCAACCCCACCAGCCTGCAGCTACCAGCAAGGCGCCAGCCAGTGTCACCATCAGACCGGAAAGCCAGCTCCCCTCATCACGGACGCCGCTCACCTCGAACGCTGCCTGGCTGATGTCGCCATGAACAATCTTGTAGCTGCCACGGGCGAAGGCGGCGAGCAGGGCGCGATCGCAGATGAGGTTGATCAGGCGCGGAATGCCGCCGGAGAGCCGATGCAGCGTCTGGATCGCTCTGGGGGTAAAAATGGGCTGCACACAACCGGCTACTTGCAGCCGGAAGCGGACGTAGGCATCCACATCGGTGGCGGAGAGGGGCAGCAGGTGGTAGCGGGCGGTGATGCGCTGGGCCAGTTGGCGCAACAGGGGCTGGCGCAGCATCTGTTGCAGTTCGGGTTGGCCGATCAGCACGATTTGCAGCAGTTTTTTCTCGTCGGTTTCCAGGTTGGTGAGCAGACGCAACTGCTCCAACACCCCGGGCAACAGATGTTGGGCCTCATCCACCAGTACCACGCTGCGCTTGCCTGCGGTCAGGTTGGCCAGCAGGTGGTCGCGGATCAGGTCGAACAGTTGCTTGATCCCGGCCTCGGCGGGGTAGGGGAGTTGAAACTCGTCGCAGATGGCTGCCAGCAGATCCCGTTCGGTCAGGGAGGGGTTGAGGATGTAGGCGATCTCGGTATCTGCTGGCAACTGCTGCAGCAGGCAACGGGAGACGGTGGTTTTGCCGGTGCCCACTTCGCCGGTCAGCAGCACAAAGCCGCCACCATCCTGCAATCCGTAGTTGAGGTGAGCAAGGGCTTCGCCGTGGCGCTCACTCATATAGAGGTACTTGGGATTGGGCGAGATGGAGAAAGGCGGTTCCGATAGGCCGAAGAACTGTGTGTACATGAGGGGATTCTTTTGTAGCCGGCGACAGATAAGAAATGTCTCCGGATGATAGCAAACCTCGAATTCATTGGAAGCCATCATTGGCAAAGGATGACAAATTGCAGCCTTTTCCTGTCATCTTGTGATCCAGATATCGCCCCGTTGCACCATGGTACTCAAAAATTGCAACCAATCTGAAAAATAAGTTTTTCATCAATGGCTTGTCGGTATGCGTTGTCACAGTAGTCCGGTGTTTTCGGATCAATAGTCATGGTCTGGCCACTATTTATGCCCGTTTTCTCCTCTCGCAAGGGTGAACCGAGAGAGGGGCTAGCGGCGAAACAGCGCCAAACCCCAATCAGAGTACAGGGCGCGGGCCACTCTCCCCGCGCACTCTGTTACTGTCGTTGTAGCAGCAGGCTACCGATGGAGTAGCCTGCGCCAAAGGAGCACAGTACGCCGCGAGCCCCCGCAGGAAGGTCGCGATTGTACAGATGAAACGCGATGATGGAACCCGCCGAGCTGGTATTACCATAGCTATCAAGAATGACCGGCGCCTCCTGCTGGCTGGCATCGTGGCCCAGCAGCTTGCGACCGATGAACTGGTTCATGGTGAGGTTGGCCTGATGGAGCCAGAGCCGGCTCAGGCTCTCGGCGGGCCAGCCCTGCTCATCGAGCTGGTTGGCAATCTGGTCGCACACCAGTGGCAACACCTCCTTGAACACCTTGCGCCCCTGCTGGCGAAACAGCTTGTCGTCGCCGTAGCGGGTGCGCGGGCTCAGCCGGTTCAGAAAGCCGAAGTTGTTGCGGATGTTGTTGGAGTACTGGGTCACCAGCTTGCTGGCTACCAGTTGCCACGGGTTGGCCACCTTGCAATCTTCCGCTCGCTCCAGCAGCACCGCGGTGCAGGCATCGCCGAAGATAAAGTGGCTATCACGATCGCGAAAATTGAGGTGCCCCGAGCAGATCTCCGGATTGACTACCAGCGCCACGTTGGCGGTGCCTGCCGCCAGCATGTCGGCGGCTGTCTTGATGCCGAAGGTGGCAGACGAGCAGGCCACGTTCATGTCAAAGGCCATGCCGCTTGCTCCCAGATAGTGCTGCAGCTCGATGGCCAGCGCCGGATAGGGGCGTGGCATGTTGGAGGCAGCGACGATGACCAGATCGATCTCACCCGGCTCGCGGCCGGCGGCGATCAGCGCCTGCTCGGCGGCAGCCACCGCCATCTCCACCATGATGGAGGGCATCTCATCGGGCCGCTCCGCCAGCAGCGGTTGCATGATGTCGGGGTTGAGTACCCCTTCGCGGCTCACCAGATAACGGCTTTTGATGCCGGACGCCTTCTCGATGAACTCGCAACTGGAGTGCTGCTTGGCGGGGAGCTGGCCGGCGTCGATGGCGGAGGCGTTCTCCTCGTTGTAGAGATCCACATACTGGTTGAAGGCGGCCACCAGCTCTTCATTGCTGACGGCAAAGGGTGGGGTATAGAGGCCTGAGCCACTGATCACGATAGAGGTCATCTTTGCTCCTCGCCGGGTGCGTTCCCGGCTTGTCGGTTTATAGGGTAGAGAGGGTTACAGCTGGTCGATCGCCGCAGCGAGACCCGCCAGAGTCAGCGGATGCATCCGTCCGCCAACCACGTCATTCATCAGTTTGATGGAGGGATGCCAGAGCCACTCCCGCCGCGGGGTGGGATTGATCCAAACCAGTTTGGGAAAGTGCTGCTGCAAGCGGGTGAGCCACACCTGACCCGACTCCTCGTTCCACTGCTCGACGCTGCCGCCGGGCCAGGTGATCTCGTAGGGGCCCATGGTGGCATCCCCCACCAGGATCACCCGGTAGTCGCTGCCATAGGTGCGCAGCAGCCGCAGGGTATCGAACCGCTCCTCAAAGCGGCGGGCGTTATCCTTCCAGACGAAGTCGTAGAGACAGTTGTGAAAATAGAAGTACTCCAGATGCTTGAACTCGTGGCGCAG
This sequence comes from Aeromonas sp. 603607, assembly GCF_049171595.1. NCBI lineage: Bacteria > Pseudomonadati > Pseudomonadota > Gammaproteobacteria > Aeromonadales > Aeromonadaceae > Aeromonas > Aeromonas sp. 603607. Next base: position 81,801 of record NZ_JAAKOV010000007.1, on the reverse strand, counting down.
GGCGGAGAAGAGGCGCTGCACCTCGGCCACGTGAGCATCCATGGAGCCCCCCACATCGAAAAAAACCAGCAGCTTGACCCCGTTGTGGCGCTCGGGCCGCAGCTTCACATCGAGCCAGCCCTGGCGGGCCGAACTTTTTATGGTGTCGTCGAGATCCAGCTCGTCGGGATTGCCTTTGCGCACCCAGCGTCGGAGCTTGCGCAGCGCCAGCTGAATGGCGCGCTGGCCGAGCGGCGAGTCGTCGCTGAAGTTGCGATAGTGACGGGCCTCCCACACCTTGGCCGCCTTGCCGTGCTGCCTCTCTCCACCCATGCGCACCCCCTCGGGGTGAAAACCGCCATGGCCAAACGGGCTGCTGCCACCGGTCCCTACCCACTTGTTGCCGCCGGCGTGGCGCTCTTTCTGCTCGCTTAACCGTTGGTTGAGGGTCTCCAGCAGCTTGTCGAGTCCGCCAAGGGATTTGAGCAGCGCCTTCTCCTCTGGGCTCAACAGTCGCTCGAACTCCTTGCGCAGCCACTCCTCGGGCAGGCTTTCCGGCAGCAGGGGGATGGCGTCCAGCCCCTCATAGTATTCGGCGAAGGCGCGATCGAAGCGATCGTAGTGGGCCTCGTCTTTTACCAGCAGGCAGCGGGAGAGTTGGTAGAACTCCTCCATATCGACAGCGACCAGCCGGGCAGCCAGTGCGGCGTGCAAGTCCAGCAGCTCACGCAGGCTGCAGGGGAGCTTGTGGCGGCGCAGGTGGGTAAAAAAGTCGATCAGCATGGTTCAGCTGCCGCGCCGGGCCAGAAAGGCGAGCTTCTCGAAGAGATGCAAATCCTGCTCGGTCTTGAGCAGGGCGCCATATAGCGTGGGCACCAGCTTGCCGGGCTCGCGGGCGCGCATCGCCTCGGGGGCGATATCGTCGGCCAAGAGCAGGCGGATCCAGTCCAGCAGCTCCGAGGTGGAGGGTTTCTTGCGCAGCCCCTCTACCTCGCGCAGCTCGAAGAAGAGATCCATTGCCTCGCCAAGCAGGCTCTCCTTGAGGTCGGGGTAGTGGAGTTTGACGATGGCCTGCATCTCGACCTTGTCGGGGAAGCGGATGTAGTGGAAGAAACAGCGGCGCAGGAAGGCGTCCGGCAGCTCTTTCTCATTGTTGGAGGTGATGATGACCACAGGCCGCTGGCGTGCCTTGACTCGCTCGCCTGTCTCGTAGACGTCGAACTCCATCCGATCCAGCTCCAGCAGCAGATCGTTGGGGAATTCGATGTCGGCCTTGTCGATCTCGTCGATCAGCAGCACAGGTCGCTGCTCGGCGCTGAAGGCCTGCCACAGTTTGCCTTTACGAATGTAGTGGCTGATATCGGCCACTCTGGGGTCGCCGAGCTGGGAGTCCCGCAGCCGGGCCACCGCATCATATTCGTAGAGTCCCTGTTGGGCCTTGGTGGTGGACTTGATATGCCAGGCAATGAGGTCGGTGCCGAGATGGTCGGCGACCGCTTCCGCCAGCACCGTCTTGCCGGTGCCCGGCTCCCCTTTGATCAGCAGCGGTTTTTCGAGGGTGATGGCGGCATTGACCGCCATCTTCAATGCATCGGAGGCGAGATACTGGCTGCTTCCTGAAAATCCCATAACGTCGGTTCCTTTGACGATTGGCGCCCGGAGTCAGGGGCCAGAGAGAATAAGCTCTATATGTTGTAATACCATATGGTTATAACGAATAGTCACTTCTCATTCAGAAACCACAGGGTAATCTTGTTTCATCGTCGTAACAAACACAGGGATAGCGCCATGAGCAAAATTTTTGAGGACAACAGCCAGACTATCGGTCACACCCCGCTGGTTCGTCTCAACCGTGTTACCAAAGGTCACGTGCTGGCCAAGATCGAGAGCCGCAACCCCAGCTTCAGCGTCAAGTGCCGGATCGGTGCCAACCTGATCTGGGATGCCGAGAAGCGCGGTATCCTGACCAAGGGTAAGGAGATCATCGAGCCCACCAGCGGCAACACGGGCATTGCTCTGGCCTTTGTCGCGGCAGCTCGCGGCTATCCCATCACCCTGACCATGCCGGCCACCATGAGCCTGGAGCGCCGCAAGCTGCTCAAGGCGCTCGGTGCCAATCTGGTGCTGACCGAAGGGCCGCTCGGCATGAAGGGGGCCATTGCCAAGGCCAACGAGATCCTCGAATCCGAGCCGGGCAAGTATGTGTTGCTGCAACAGTTTGAAAACCCGGCCAACCCGGAGATCCACGAAAAGACCACCGGCCCCGAGATTTGGGATGCCACTGACGGTGAGGTGGATGTGTTCGTGGCCGGGGTCGGTACCGGCGGCACCATTACCGGTGTCTCCCGCTATCTGAAGAAGACCCAGGGCAAGGCGGTGGTCTCTGTCGCGGTCGAACCGGCCGAGTCGCCGGTCATCAGTCAGAAGTTGGCCGGGGAAGAGATCAAACCGGGCCCCCACAAGATCCAGGGGATCGGCGCAGGCTTTATCCCGGGCAACCTGGACCTCTCCCTCATCGACCGGGTGGAGAAGGTGACCAGCGATGAAGCCATCGAGATGGCCCGCCGCCTGATGGAGGAGGAGGGGATCCTGGCCGGTATCAGCTCCGGTGCTGCGGTGGTGGCTGCCAGACGTCTGGCCGAGCTGCCGGAATTTGCGGGCAAAACCATAGTGGTCATTCTGCCGAGTGCGGCGGAGCGTTACCTCTCCAGCGCCCTGTTTGCCGGGGTGTTCAGCGAGCAGGAACTGCAGCAGTAACTGATCGGAATCTTTCAAAACAGCGGCGCTCCCAGGAGCGCCGCTTCTTTATGGGCTAGACTCAACCCCTGTTAGTGTCACTTGATCCTTATTTTTTGGGGTAAAATAACAAGTTCCGGAGTGAGAAAAAAAGCAGACATTCCGCTCTAAATCTCATATCCTGTGCGGCGTCACGCGGTGTTTGCTGGCTGGGTATCACAAAGTAACAAAGTGTTATTTTTCGTTATAAAATAATTTCAGGCCAGTCCTGATGCGGCTTGTAGCCCAATAACTGAAAATTGCCAACCAGCGCGCCGATTACTGCACAGAAACTTGACCTGGATTAAACCATTGCGGGTCTGCTTTCGTTACTTTACAACATATCCATACTGACACGGTGGGTCAGGTTGCTTCAAAAACGACCAATCCACCAAAAAATATCAATAATATGGGGTGAAACCATGTACGAGAAGTCTGTTGTTATTACTGCTGAAAACGGCCTGCACACCCGTCCGGCAGCTCAGTTCGTGAAAGAAGCCAAAGAATTCCAAAGCGAGATCACTGTGGTCTCCGGTGGCAAGTCCGCCAGCGCCAAGAGCCTGTTCAAGCTGCAGACCCTGGGCCTGACCAAGGGCACCAACGTAACCATCCAGGCTGACGGCCCGGATGCCCAGCAAGCTGTTGAGAAGCTGGTTGCCCTGATGGACGAGCTGGAGTAATCCAGCTTTAGATTCCTCCCCCACAGTCGTTTTAATAGGAAGGATTATGATATCTGGCATTCTTGCGTCCCCCGGTATCGCATTCGGTAAGGCGCTTCTTCTTAAAGAAGATGAAATCGTTATCAATCAGGGCAAAATCTCTGCTGATCAGATTGATGGCGAGATCAACCGTTTCCTCGAAGCTCGTACCAAGTCAGCTGCCCAGCTGGAAGCCATCAAAGAGATGGCCGGTCGCACCTTCGGTGAGGAAAAAGAGGCCATCTTCGAAGGCCACATCATGTTGCTCGAAGATGAGGAGCTGGAAGGGGATATCAAATCCTTCATCAAAGAGAACAAGGCATCCGCCGACAAAGCCATCTATGAGGTGATCGAGCAGTACGCCAAGATGATGGCCGAGCTGGATGACCCCTATCTGCGCGAGCGCGCTACCGACTTCCGTGACATCGGTACCCGTCTGGTGAAGAACGTGCTGGGCATCGCCGTTGTCAACCTGAGCACCATCGACGAAGAGGTGATCCTGGTCGCCAAAGACCTGACCCCGTCTGAAACCGCTCAGATCAACCTGAAATATGTGCTGGGTTTCGTCACCGATATCGGTGGCCGTACCTCTCACACCTCCATCATGGCCCGCTCCCTGGAGCTGCCGGCCGTGGTAGGCACCAACGACATCACCGAGCGCGTCAAGAACGGTGACATGCTGGTGCTGGATGCGATCAATAACCAGATCATCATCAATCCGACCGCTGAACAGCTGAACGAAGCCAAGAAGTTCCAGGCTCAGTTCCAGGCCGAGAAAGATGAGCTGGCCAAGCTGAAAGATCTGCCTGCCATCACGCTGGATGGTCACCAGGTCGAAGTGTGCGCCAACATCGGTACCGTCAAGGATACCGAAGGTGCCATCCGCAATGGCGCCGAAGGCGTGGGTCTGTACCGTACCGAGTTCCTGTTCATGGACCGTGACGCGCTGCCGACCGAAGACGAGCAGTTCAAAGCCTACAAAGAAGTGGCCGAAGCGATGCCGGATCAGCCGATCATCGTGCGTACCATGGACATTGGCGGCGACAAAGAGCTGCCGTACATGAATTTCCCGAAAGAGATGAACCCCTTCCTGGGCTGGCGTGCCGTGCGTATTTTCTTCGACCGCGAAGACATCATGCACGCTCAGCTGCGGGCCATTCTGCGTGCGTCTGCCTTCGGCAAACTGCGCATCATGTTCCCGATGATCATCTCTGTCGAAGAGTTCCGTAGCCTGAAAGCTACCGTGGAGACGCTGAAAGCCGAACTGCGTGCTGAAGGCAAAGCCTTTGATGAATCCATCGAAGTGGGTATCATGATCGAGACCCCGGCCGCTGCCGTGATGGCTCATCATCTGGCCAAGGAAGTGGATTTCTTCAGTATCGGTACCAACGACCTGACCCAGTACACCCTGGCTGTCGATCGCGGTAACGAGATGATCTCCGCTATGTACAACCCGCTGTCACCCTCCGTCCTGACCCTGATCAAGATGGTTATCGATGCGTCCCACGCCGAAGGCAAGTGGACCGGTATGTGTGGTGAACTGGCTGGTGACGAGCGCGCCACCCTGCTGCTGCTGGGTATGGGTCTGGATGAGTTCTCCATGAGCGCCATCTCTGTACCGCGTATCAAGAAGCTTATCCGCAACACCAGCTTCGAAGATGTGAAGGCAATGGCTGACCAGGCATTGAGCTTTGCCACCGCTGCTGAAATCGAAGCGTGCGTAGATAACTTTATCAAGCAGAAGGCAGTCTGCTAAGATCGGCTGCAAACAGCGACAAATCATCTCTAGGAGCTTTTACTATGGGTCTGTTCGACAAACTGAAGAAACTGGTGTCCGACGATAGCGCTGATACCGGCGGCATCGAAATCTTCGCTCCGCTGTCTGGCGAAATCGTGCCGATCGAAGATGTGCCTGACGTTGTCTTCGCCGAGAAGATCGTGGGTGACGGTATCGCCATCAAGCCGGCTGGCAACAAGATGGTTGCTCCGTGCGATGGCACCATCGGAAAAATCTTCGAGACCAACCATGCGTTCTCTCTGGAGTCCGACTCTGGTATCGAGCTGTTCGTTCACTTCGGTATCGACACCGTTGAACTGAAAGGCGAAGGCTTCAAGCGTATCGCTCAGGAAGGCCAGCAGGTCAAGCGCGGTGATACCATCATCGAATTCGATCTGGCCGTACTGGAAGCAAAAGCCAAATCTACCCTGACTCCGGTGGTCATCTCCAACATGGACGAGATCAAAGAGCTGGTGAAGATGACTGGTGCCGTGACTGTGGGCGAGACTCCGGTTATCCGCATCAAGAAGTAATGGTCGGCTGGCCTATGCCAGTTGCCGCAGTAAAAAACCGAAGCCTGGTGCTTCGGTTTTTTTATGGTTGCGTGCGAGCTTCCCTTTCTGGCTATCAGGCTATTGTGCCGAGATGACCACCCGGTTACGTCCCTGCTCCTTCGCCTGATAAAGGGCCCGGTCTGCCATCATCAGCAGATAGTCGATGCTCTCCTGACCCTTCATGCTGGCACACCCCAGACTGATGGTTAGCGCGATCTGTTTTCCTTGCCATGGCAAGCGGGTGGTACTGACATGCTGGCGCAGTTGTTCGGCGCGCCGTGCTGCCTGTTCAATATCGCAACCAGGCAGGATCAGCAGGAACTCCTCCCCGCCCCAACGGGCCAGACTCTCCCCCGGCAACAGCTGGCCCGCCATGGCGTGGGCGACGGCGCAGAGCGCGGCATCGCCCGCAGGGTGGCCGTAGCGGTCATTGACCTGCTTGAAATGGTCGATATCTCCCAGTACTACCGAGAGGGGCTGGCCCTGCAACCAGAGAGCCTGCAGCTGTTGCTGTGCGCCACGCCGGTTGGTCAGTTCGGTGAGGGGAGCGGTGCAGGAGAGGCGGCTCACCTCTTCTACCATGCATTGCAGGTCGTGGATATCGCGAAAGGTGACGATATGGCTATCCGGGATGGCATCTGCCCCCAGCTGGGCGGTGACGATAAACCAGCGAGAGTGGCCATTCTTGCATCGGATCAGCGCCGGCATCTCGGCGACTTCCAGTCCATGGTGCAGGCTCTGCTCTATCTGGTTATGCCAGGCCTGAATTACCGAGTTGCGATAGCTCTCATCGGGATAGGCGAGGTGAAACCAGCTCTCCATGTCCGGCAGATCCTGCAGCTCATAGCCCAGCTGTTCGCGAAAGGCCCTGTTGAGGAAGAGATGGCGACGCAGGGGGATCCGTTCGGGTGACATATGACCCTGGCTGGCTGTCGACTCGGACACCAGGATTGGGAGCGGGATCACATCAAAGGAGCGAAACAGAATGTGCTCTAGTTGTTGGTCATCCATGGGCGAAAACGCGGCTCCCTGCTCTCCCGTTCGTTAGCCTACATTAGGTGAGAGACCGCAGCGGGTAAACTCATTTATCACTCTCCGGCGGTTGCCTGAGTGGACGGTCGTAGCAACGGGAACATAAAAAAGCCGCTCACCTGGGTGAGCGGCTGTTGCCATCAGATCAGTGCAGTTCGCTATCAGGCTGGCTGCTTGCCATCTTCTGCGGGCGGTGGCAGAGCGGCGGAGTTGGACTCCACCTTCTGCTCTTCGCCCTGCATATTCTTGATGTAGACATCCATCTGGTTGAAGGCGATCTCGATGCCGTTCTCGCGGAACAGCTGGTCGATCTTGCGGTTCAACTCGTCCACCGCCGGGTTGCGATCCCCCAGTTCGCTCACGAAGAAGCGCAGCTCGTGATCCAGAGTGCTGGCGCCAAAGGTGAGGAAGTAGACGATGGGGGCCGGGTCTTTCAGCACCCGACTGTTTTCGTCGGCCGCCTGTTTGAGCAGGGTGCGGGTCAGCTCCAGATCCGAGCCATACGCCACACCCACCCGTACGATCACCCGGGTGACGGTGTCACTCAGCGACCAGTTGATGAGCCGTTCTGTCATCAGTTGCTGGTTGGGGATGATCACCTCTTTGCGGTCGAAGTCGGTCAGGGTGGTGGCGCGAATGCGGATCCGCGAGACGGTACCGGAGAAGGAGCCGATGGTGACGGTGTCACCGATCCGCACCGGACGCTCGAACAGGATGATGATGCCGGAGACGAAGTTGGAGAGGATCTCCTTCATGCCGAAACCGATACCGACTGACAGACCACCCGCTACCCACTGCAGCTTGTCCCACTGCACGCCCATCATGGAGAGAGCGGTCAGGGAGCCAAAGCCGATCAGCACGTAGTTGAGCATGGTGGTGATGGCGTAGGCGGTCCCCTGAGCCAGGTTGAGCTTGGAGAGCACCAGCACCTCCAGCAAGCCCGGCAGGTTGCGCGCCAATGACCAGGCACCGCCGAGCAGCAGGAAGCCGATCAGCACGTCACTCAGGCTGATGGGGAACAGCACGGCGTTGGCGCCGGTGCCTTCACTGCGGTGCCACAGCACCATACTGTCGAGGTAGGAGAAGACTGCGACCAGATCGGACCAGAGCCAGTAGAAGGCGACGCCGAAGATCAGCATCAGCACGGTACGGGTCAGACGCAGGGACTGCTGGCTGACATCCTCCAGATCCATGGGCTGCTCTTCGATGGACTCGCCACCTTCCGCATCTTCCGAAGATTTGTGCTCACGCTTGGCCACCGCACGGCGGTAGGCCAGACGACGTGCTGCCAGCTCCAGACCACGCAGGGCGGTGCGGTAGACCAGGCTCCAGATGATGATGAGGTAGAAGGATTCGATCAGGCGACCGGTCAGCTTCAGCGCGGTGTAGTAGTAACCGAGCATCGCCAGCACGATCAGCGCCACCGGTGCCAGCGCCAGGGCAATGGCGATCAGCGACTTCTGCATGCTCGCCTCGCCCTTGATGCGGGCGCGGGAGATGGGGAACACCAGATAGGCGGCCAGCCCCAGCAGGGTCAGGGTCATGGCCTGGCCGATCACATCGTTGCCCAGGGTGGAGGGTTCAACCACCGCCTTGGTTGCGAGCATGATGAGCGGCAGCAGTGGCAACCAGATGTAGCGCATGCTGTTGCGCTTGGCTTGCAGCTCCGCTTTCGGGATCCGGAAGTGGGTCTCGGCGATGCCGCCCGGGCGCATCACGGCCAGATAGACGCTGAACACCAGATAACCGAGGGCGAGGTTCAGGGTGATCTGGAACATCAGTTTGGGACTGAGCAGACCGCAGTAGGTGAGCAGCAGACCGCCAGCCAGAATGAACATGCTGCCCGGCAGGCGTTGCAGCACGGTATAGAGCAGGGCGCGCGGGGTGTGCCACTGGCTGTCCTGACGGAAACGGCCAAGGTCCTTGGTGATCTTCTTCTCGCGCTCAACCAGCGCCGGACGTTTCCAGACCAGCAGGCCGCCGATCAGCAGCAGCGGGAAGGCGAGCAGGGAGATCCCCAGCAGCTCTTCGCGCCAGCGTTTCCAGTCCGGTTTCAATACCCAGTCGGAGGCCTGTTTGTAGGCCTGGGCGGGCCAGCTGATAAACCACTTGCTGTCGATGGGCTTGTTGCTGCTTACCCAGAAGATATGTTGCTGCAGGGTAAATTCGATAGAGGCATAGACCCGCGCCAGTTGCTGCTGGGTCAGCTGCAGGCTGATGGCGTTGGTGAGCTGGCTGTCGAGTTGGCGGTTGAGCTGATCGAGCAGATTGATGCGGGTGTCGAGCAGCTTGGCAAGGCTCTCCTTGTCCTCCTCGCTGACCGGATCCTTGCTGCCGGCGATCAGATTGTCCAGATAGAGGTTCTTCTGGAACAGCTGGTCACGCTGCTGGCTCAGTTCAAACTGGGCCAGATGCAGATCGGCGATCTGCTCTTCCAGATTTTTGACGGCGATGGTGGGCGCCGCTTCCAGTTGCTGATAGAGCTGATAGAGGATACGCGACAGCAGCAGATTGCCCTTGAGCATCTGCACCTGTTCATTGAGGTTGCGCTCGGTCTGGATGCCGCGCTCCAGCCAGCTCTTGGCTTGCAGGTTTTTCTGTACCAGCGAGTTGAGGCTGGTGGTGGCACCGATCAGCTGCTGGCTGAGCTGGTGGTTGAGCTCCTGCTCTTTTTGCACCAGCGGGCTGTCTTCGGTCGCCACCAGTTCACCGGTCTGCTCGGCGGTTTTTTCGGTGTCGCCGAGGCGCTTGGCGCTGCTCTGATCCTGCAACAGCTGCAGTTTCTGCTCTTCGCTGGCGAGACGGGCACTCTGGTAGTCGCGCTGCTTGATCGCCAGATCCTGCATGCTGGTACGGTTATCCAGCTCCTTTTGCAGGTGGGCCAGTTGCAGGTCGAGCAGGGCCAGCTCGGCACCGAGCTTCATCTTCTCGGCGCTGGAGACGCTTTCACCGGCGTTGAGGCGGGTACGGATCTCCTGACTGCGCTGGTAGGCGCGGCTCATGCTGGCCTGGGCCCGCTCCGGCAGGGTCTGCAAGCTGGTGAGCTGGCTGCCGATGGCGCCGAGGGCCTCCTGGGCCGCCTGCATGTTGGCCAGCACTTCCGGCTGACGGCTGTCGAGCTCTGCCAGACTCATGCTGGCGTATTCGCTCTTGATCTGCTCGGCACTCTTGCCCTTGGTCAGGGCATCGAGCTTGGCGCTGATCTCTCTGAGTTCGGTGGGCAGGTTGCGGATCCGCTGGGCCTGGGTCTTGGCCTTTGCCTCTTCCTTGTCGATGCTGTCGAGCAGGCCGAGGGTTTCGGTCAGCAACTTCTGATCCGCTTGCTGACTGACGGTCAGGGTCTCTGATTTACCCAGACCATCCAGCGCTCGCTGAACTGCGTTGCGAGAGGGGACATCTTGCGCCATGGCTTGCGGGACGCAGAGGCTGGCGAGGAGACAGAGCAGCGGCAACAGGGTGGCCGAGACTCTTTTAAAACGTATTGAGGGCATATAACTTCCGGGTTATTACGCGATATTCGGGAGATTTCCCGCATAGATTAAATTCGCGTGGATTCTAACACCGGGCTTGTCAGGTAAGCAGGGGGGAGGGACAAAAAAAACGGCGCCCGCAGGCGCCGTTTTCAACTCGTTCAGCTCTGATTAAAGAACGTGAACAGAAGCGGTGTTGGTGGTGCCGCTCGGTACCAGGGCACCGGAGACCATCACAACCACGTCACCTTTCAGACCCATGCCGATTTCCAGCGCGGCTTCTTTACCGATGCGATAGAAATCGTCGGTAGAGGCGATGCTGTCAACCACGTGAGCAACCACACCCTTGGTCAGAACCAGCTGGGCAGCAGTCTTCTTGTTGGTGGTGATAGCCAGGATCCAGGCTTTCGGGAAGTACTTGCGAATGGCCTTGGCAGATTTGCCGCCTTCGGTAGCGACCACGATCAGCGGGGCGTCCAGCTTCTCGGAGGTCTCTACGGCGCCTTTACATACGGCTTCGGTGATGCGCAGCTTGTTGCTGTCGTTGGCAGCAGACAGGTTGGACGGCATCACGGCATCGGTACGCTCGCAGATGGTGGCCATGATGGTCACGGCTTCCAGCGGGTACTTACCCTTGGCGGATTCACCGGACAGCATCACTGCGTCGGTACCGTCCAGGATGGCGTTGGCCACGTCACCAGCTTCGGCGCGGGTCGGACGCGGGTTCTTGATCATGGAGTCCAGCATCTGGGTGGCAGTGATAACCACTTTGCGGGCTTTGTTGCACTTGGCGATGATCATCTTCTGGGCGAAGATAACCTCTTCAACCGGGATCTCTACACCCATGTCGCCACGAGCAACCATGATGCCGTCGGAAACAGCCAGGATCTCGTCGAAGTTGTCCAGACCTTCCTGGTTTTCGATCTTGGAGATGATCTGGATGTTCTCGCCGCCGTGGGCTTTCAGGTGCTCACGGATTTCCAGAACGTCTTCTTTCTTACGGATGAAAGAAGCAGCAACGAAATCAACGCCTTGTTCGCAACCGAAGATCAGGTCGCGCTTGTCTTTCTCGGCCAGGGCCGGCAGCTTGATGGAGACGCCCGGCAGGTTAACGCCTTTGTTCTCGCCCAGGTCACCGTTGTTCAGCACTTTACAGATAACTTCGCGCTCGGTGATTTCGATAACGTCCAGACCGATCAGGCCGTCATCAACCAGAATGCGGTTGCCGACGCGCAGATCGTTGGCGAAACCTGCATAGGTCACAGCCACTTTGTCTTTGTTGCCAACCACGGTCTGGTCGGTGGTGAAGGTGAAAGTCTGGCCAGCGACCAGCGCGACGTCGTTGCCGCCTTCCAGCTTCATGGTACGGATTTCCGGACCCTTGGTGTCCAGCAGGATAGCTGCGTGCTTGCCGGTCTCGGCCATCACAGCGCGCAGGTTGCTGATGCGGCTGCCGTGCTCGGCGTAGTCACCGTGGGAGAAGTTCAGGCGCATGACGTTCATGCCGGCGTCCAGCATTTTGGCCAGCATTTCTTTGGATTCGGTCTTCGGACCGATGGTGCAGACAATTTTGGTCTTTTTCATGTCAATCTTCATGGTTAAGGAATTTCCGCCGAGCAATATACACCAGTTTTTGGAATCTTTTTATGATCCAGAAACAACGTTTTGACCAGATAACGTTTTCTTTTCAGGGATAACGTTTTCCTGTGAGTCACATTTTAGAGCATACGGCCACAGGTTCGGGCTGAAGGGATACAAATGTTGCCATCTGTGGTTGTTTGGCCGGGTTGAGGTTCAGATGTTGTAAAATGACCACCTGTCCGCTGTCACCGTCTTGTCACCGGCTTGCGCAAAAATGTTAGTTCATTGGCGCACGGGTGAAGGAGGCCGGGATGAAAAACAGCCATGAAACCGGATGGGCTCTGCTCTTGCTGGGCGCCGCCCTGCTGCTGGTTCAGACACTGCCAGCCCGCTACTGGCCTGATAATGCGCGACTGCTGGCGATTTTCTCCCTCCCAGTGAAAGGGGAGGCGGCGGCCGAGGGATTGGCGTGGCGAGAGTGGCAGGATCACAGTGCAGCGACCCGGATGGCGCTTCGCGCAGTCCGACTGCAGCCGGAAGCGTCGCAGCCTTGATATCTATTGCTGCTTACCGGTCGTGAAAGCGTGAAATTATCAACCATTGGTTGATAGTTCTTATCTATCTTGCTGGATTGTCCACCTTTCATGGCGGGAGGATAATCGATTCCAACAGCGATATCCCCTCCGGTATCGCCCCCTGATACTTTGTTGGAGTCTGCTTTATGTCCCTCGCCCCTGTCTGGTTTATCTCCCACGGCGCACCGGATCTGGTGCTGCGTGAGCAACCCGCCACCCGCTTTCTGCGAACCCTGCGTCTGGGTGAGCTCAAGGGGCTGGTGGTCATCTCCGCCCACTGGTTCAGCCGCGAGTTGCAGATCAACGTCGAGCCCAAACCGGCCTTGATGTACGACTTTTACGGCTTTCCCGAGCCCCTCTACCGGATGCGCTGGCCTGCCAGCAGCCCCGAGTGGCTGCAACAAGGGGTGAGCGACCAGCTGGCACTGGCCGGACTGACCGCCACCCCGGTGCGGCGCGAGCTGGATCACGGGGTCTGGTCGCCGCTCTCCCTGATCGACCCAAACAGCGAGCTCCCGCTGGTGCAGATCTCCATTCCCGCGAGCTTCACCCCGGCCCAGTTGTGGCAACTGGGAGAGGTATTGGGGACGTTGCGTAGTCAGGGGATTGGCATCCTCGCCTCCGGCGCCATCACCCACAACCTGCGGGCGCTGGCACCAGAAGGCTCGCCGGTGCCTGAGTGGGCCAGCCAGTTTGTCGACTGGCTGGAGCAGAAGATGGCCGACGAGGATCGGCTGGCGCTGCTCGACTATCGCCAGCAGGCCCCCGGAGCGGTGGAGTCTCATCCCCACGACGACCACCTGCGCCCGCTCTTTGTGGCGTTGGGGGCGGCCGATGGTGTGGCGCCGACCCGGCTGCACGAGAGCTGGGATGGTGGCAGCCTCTATATGGGCGCCTACCGCTTCGGTTGATTGCCTCTCAGCAAGACCCCGCCAATTGGCGGGGTCTTGTTATTTATCGCGTGGGTGTTGAGCCGATGGTACTGGTGATTGAGCCGAAGGCTCTCAGGGGACCAGCACCCGGCTCTCGCCGCCGCCGAGGGCTTCGACCCTGATCTGCACGCCGATCCGCTCCACCAGCGTCTGGACGTGGGAGATGACCCCGATCTGGCGACCGGCGGCCTGCAGGGAGTCGAGGCTGGCGAGCGCCAGATCCAGGCTGTCCGGATCCAGGGTGCCAAACCCCTCGTCGATAAAGAGCGACTCGACCTGGGTCTGCCGTGACGAGAGGCTGGAGAGGGCCAGCGCCAGCGCCAGCGACACCAGAAAACTCTCGCCACCGGAGAGGGAGTCCACCGAACGCACCTCGTCCCCCATGTCGAGATCCACCACTTGTAGCGCCAGATCGGTGCCGGGTACCCGCTCCAGCCGGTAGCGCGGTGATAGCTCGGCGAGCTGGGCGTTGGCCTCCAGCAGCAGACGCTCGAGGGTGAGGCTCTGGGCGAAGGTGCGGAACTTGGCGCCGTTGGCCTGCCCTATCAGATCGCACAGCTGCTGCCAGTGGTCGGCCACTGCCTGCTGGGCGGCCAGCTCCTGTTGCAGGCTACCCGCCTTGAGAGCGGCGGCTTCGGCCTGTGCCAGCTTGCTCTTGCACTCGAACAGCTGCTCTTCAAGGGCGCGACAACGGGCATCGAGTGCCGCCAGTTGATCGCTCAGCGCTGCATCCGGCAGGGCGGCCAGCTCGGGGTGATGTTCCCGATAGCGATCCCGCTTGCTCTCCTCCAGTGCCAGCGCCCGTTGCCGCTCGGCAAGGCGGGTGCGCGCCTCGCCAAGGGCATCTTCCAACCCTTGCAGGGCAGAGCGGCGAGCCTTGAGTTCATCGGGGCTGATGGCGAGCAGGCGGCGCAGGTCGTACTCGGCAATGCCAAGGGTGCTGGCGTGGGCGGCCCAGCGGCCCAGCACCTCCCGCTTGCGGCGGCTGCTGGTCTGCTTTTCCTGCTCCACATGGGTGAGGCGGGTTTTGAGCTCGGTCTGCCGCTCCCGCAGAGCGCGGGCGCCACTTTGCATCAGCTCCAGTTCGCTGGCGAGTTGTTGCAGACGCTGTTGCCAGCGGCTCTCGACCAGCGGGATCTCCTCGCCACCGAGACAACCGCTGCGGCTGGTGAGCAGCCCCTGCCGTTGCTGTTCGTGCTCCTTGTAGTCCCGCTCAAGTTTGTGCAGCAGCTCGCGCTGAGTCTGCAGGCGTGCCTCCTGCGCGCTCAGGGCGGGGGTGAGGCTGGCGATCTCGCTGGCCAGACGCTCCCACTCGCTCTGGCCGTGCAGCCAGGCCTCGCAGGCTCGCTGCCACTCGTGCCACTGCTGGCTGCCGAGCCACTGGCGCCACGGTTGGCCGCCCATCTGCTCGTCGAGGCGGTGGGCGCCTTGCTCAAGGCGCTGGCGCAGGGTCGCCTCCTGCTCGCCCATCCCCTTTACTTCCCCTTCCAGCGCGATGCGCTGGCGATCGGCCTCCTGCCACTGCTGGTCAAACTGCTGGTGCTGGGCAGCCAGTTGGCTCAGTTGTTGACGCACCCCTTGCAGCTGTTGTTGGCCAAGCTGGGCCTGACGCAGCAGCTGCTGGCTCTGGGCCAACCCCTGCTCCAGCGCCTGGCCACGGCCAAGCAGGGTGCTCATCAGCTCGTTCCACTCAATGGGGCTTTGGCGCAGCGGCAGCGAATGGCCGAGCAGGGTATCGCCCCCCAGCTGTTGCCAGCGCTGGGTCAGCTGCTCGGCGCGGGTTTCCAGCTCCGGCAGATGTTGCTGGCGCACCGCCAGCTGGCGGGCCAGCTCCTGACGCTCGCTCTCGCACTGGATGTATTGATGATTGAGCCGCTCCCATTCGAGTTCGAGGCTTCTGACCCGCTCCGCCAGCTGACCTAGGATCCCCGCCACCTGGGGCTGGCTCTGGCTGTAGGGGTGCTCCACGGAACCGCACAGCGGGCAAGGTTCGCCATCGCTCAGGATATGGCGATACTGCTCGAAGCTGGCGATGGCGCGGGACTGCTCCAGCGCGTGGCGCGCTTCATCCCGCTGCAGGGCGAGCCGCTCGCGGGCGGGGGCCAGCTCTTCGCCAAGGGTGGCGAGCTTGCCCAGCGCTTGCTCCAGCTGGGCAATCTCCTGCTGCAAGCGGCCATGCTGTTCGCCGTGGTTGCGGCCATAATCGGCCAGCTCCAGCAGCTGGCGCAGCTGACCCAGCTGTTCGGTTTGCTGCTGCCACTGCTCCTGCGCCTTGGCGAGGCGGCTCTCCCACTGCTGCTCCTGCAGCTCGTTCTGTTGCTGTTGCAGCCGAGCTTGTTCATGTTGCCAGTAGTCGCGCTCTTGCTGGCCTTGCTCCAGCTGGCGCTGCAACTGTTGCAGGGCGCGCAGCTTGTGATCCCGCAGGGTGAGCAGCTGTTGTAACTTGTCGGCATCCTCGGCCCAATCTTGCATGGCGGTGAGCAGGGGTTGCCACTGACGGGCCACCGGTGCCAGCTCCTTATGCTCTTCGAGCCAAAGGCCCCACTGCTGGTGCTGCTGCTTGAGCAGTTCTACCTGTCGGCTCTGCTCGCGCCAGCCCTGCTCCAGCGTGAGTTGCACTTCTCGCTCCTGTGCCCCCTCCTGCTGGATCTTCTGCAACTGCTGCACTTTTTCCCGGATGCGGGTATCGAGCTCCTGCGCCCGCTTGAGTTCGGGTTGCAGGGCACCCCATTCCCGCTCGGCGGCGATCTTCTCCGCCAGCAACTGCTGTTCGGTCAGCGCGCTCTGCTGGGTCTGCTCCTCGAGTTTGGCCAGCTCAGGCCCCAGCTCGGCGATCACCTTCTCCTGCTGCTGTACCTCAAGGGTGAGGCGGGCCAGCTCGTCGTGATCGGCGCGGGCCACCTGGGCCTGTTCGGCACGGGCAAACTCCTCGCGCTCGGGGGCCGCGGCGCCGTGGGCCTGCAGGGCGGCATCGAGCGCCGCCTGTCCCTCGGCGCAGCCCTGCAGCTGGGCTGCAATGCGACTGTTGAGGTCGCGCAAGTCCTGCATCAGCTGCTGCTGTTGCTGCTCGTGCTTGAGGGTGGTGGAGAGGCTCACCTGCTGGCTTACCCACTGTTCGCGGGTCGTTTCATCCATCAGCGCCACGTCGCCGAGGCGCTGGGCGATGGTGGCCAGCTTCTGCTGCTCTTCCCGCGCCCGTTCATAGGTCTGGATGGAGATGGCAGAGTAGAGTTCGGTGCCGGTCATCCGTTCGAGCAGGGCGGAGCGCTCGTTGGCATCCGATTTGAGAAAGGCGGCAAATTCCCCCTGCGGCAGGATCACCGCGCGGCGGAACTGCTCCCAGGAGAGACCCACCAGCTCGTCGATGCGATCCTGCAGCTCCCGCTTGCTGCCGGAGAAAACCTGCCCCGACGCCACATCGGTCAGGGTGCGCTCCTGCGCCTGAAAGCGCCCTTCCGAGCGGTTGCGTGCCCGGCGCACCGCCCACCGGGCCAGCCAGATGCGGCCATCGCAGCCACGAAACTGCACCTCGGCAAAACCGCTGGCGTGGCCGCGGCTGAGGATGCCGCGCACGTCGTTGGCCTTGAGTTTCTCCTCATCATCCATGCGGCCCACTTCGGCCACGTTCTTGCGATTGGCGATAAAGCGCGGCATCTCGTCGTAGAGGGCCAGACAAATGGCGTCGAGCAATGTGCTCTTGCCCGCGCCGGTATTGCCGGTGATGGCAAACAGACCGGCGGCGCCGAGCGCCCCCCTGGTAAAGTCGATGCTGAAGGGGCCGGTCAGACTGGCCAGATTCTCACCTGACAGAGACAAGATTTTCATTGGTTTGACTCCTTCACCTGCTCCAGGATCTCTTCAAACGAGGCGACCAGTTGTGCTTCGGGTTCCCCCTCGAACTGGCGCTGATAGCAGAGGCGAAACACCTCGGTGGGGGAGAGCTCATCGAGCCTGCGCCGCTCGCGACCATCGGCCAGCCCTTCGCCCGAGCCCTGATACTGGGTGCTGATGCGGGCCAGACGCACCGGTTTGTCTGCGATTGCGGCGAGAATGCGCTCGCGGATGCGCGCTTCTGGCTTGGGCAGCAGCAGCCGCACTTCGAGGAAGGGTTGTGCCTCTTGTGGACAAGCAGGCAGCTCGAGCGATGCGATGGCGTTCAGCGCGTTGTCGAGGGTGCTCTGGGGCAGGCGGATCATCTCCACCGCGCGGGGCACCGGGATCCGCTCCAATCCGGTCAGTTTCCCCTCTGCAAAGGTCACTTCCAGCACCTGATGGTTGTAGTTGGCTTCGGCCAGCGAAAGCGGCAGCGGCGAGCCGCTGTAGTGCACCCCCTCGGCCGGGCTCTGGGCCAGATGGAGGTGGCCGAGCGCCGTGTAGTCGGCACCGGCAAAGAGTTCGGCAGGCAGTGCGTGTTGGTTGCCGCCGAGCACCCGCCGCTCCGACAGCTCCGAGAGCTGGCCTGCCGCCAGATAGGCATGGCCCATGGCGATGAGCGGCAGACCCTCCCCGCAGCGGGCGCGCCCTTCGGCCAATACCTCGGCGTAGATTTGGCGTACCCCTTCGATCAGCCGGTCCTGCCCTTCTTCCAACGGCTCCACCCGCAAGTCGCTGCTGCGCAGGAACGGCACGGCGGCGCACCAGGCGGCAATGTTGCCCTCCTTGTCTTGCAGCGGTACCAGCAGGCGGTCGGTCTCGAGCTTGCCCTCACTGTCGCGACTGATGCTGCCCACCAGATGCAGATCAAAGGCGCGCAGCAGCTCGTGGGGGGCATCGAGCTTGGAGGGAGAGTCGTGGTTGCCGCCGATCAGCACCATGTTGAGGTGGGGCATCTCGGCGCGCAGCCGCGCCAGAAAACGGTAGAGTTGTTGCCAGGCGCTGGCGGGCGGATTGGCGGTATCAAACAGATCGCCCGCTACCAACAGGGCGTCGATCTCGCGCGCCTTGAGGGTGTCGCTTAGCCAGTCGAGGAAGGCATCGTGTTCAAAACGGCGGTCATGACCATGGAGTTGATGGCCAAGATGCCAGTCGGCGGTATGGAGGATTTTCATTGGAAAGCAGCCCGGTTGCAGGGACGGTGCCTATGGCACCCGATGGAGACAAGATGAGGATGCCCCGTGCTTTTTTCAAGTAAAACAGCGGTCTGTCATCAGTTCATGCGGGTTCACAGCACATCTTGTACTGGGGGTGACCGGTGAGAGGATCGGACTCTTCACCCTTGATGACGAAACCGTGGCGACGATAGAAACGTACCGCCTGATCGTTCTCGACGAAGACCCGGGCGTAGAGCGACGCCCCCTGACGCTTGGCCTCCTGCAGCAGGGCGTGGCCGACACCGCGACCCTGACGGTCGGGACGCACAAAGAGGGCGGCGAGATAGTTGTCCACCAGCGCCATAAAGCCGAGCAGATCGCCGCGCTCCTCGAACACCCAGATGGCGGCACGATCGAGATAGCGGGTACGCAGATCCTCCTGGGCCTGCCACCAGCAGGAGGCATCGACGAAATCGTGGGCCTGCAGGGAGGCCAGCAGCCAGATTTCGACGATCTCTTCCATATCTTCCGGGCGACTGGGCCGCAACATAAATCCATCCTTGGTAACAACTTGTACACTCGCAGTCTAGGGGAACTTGACGGCCGTTCAGGTGATATAAATGAGACCCTGTGAGGTTGATCGCCCTTTATTTAGCGAGAATGATTGGCTGATCACAAAGCGCCTCTCTAGTACAATGCCCGCCGGACAATCTAGAGACCGAGGACGCCATGTGGTTTAAAAACCTGCAGATTTATCGCTTTACCCGCCCCTTTGACCTGACCGTGGATCAGCTGGAAACCCAGCTGGAAGCCTGTGCCTTCACCCCTTGCGGCAGTCAGGACATCTCCCGTTTCGGGTGGGTCAAGCCCCTTGGCAAATTCGGCTCAACCCTGACCCACTCTGCCTCCGGCCACATCCTCATCTGCGCCCGCAAAGAGGAGAAGATGCTCCCCGGCACCGTGGTCAAGGAGATGCTGGCCGAGAAGGTAGAAGCGATCGAGTTCGAACAGGGACGCGCCCTCAAGAAGAAAGAGAAGGAAGCGCTGAAAGAGGAGATCCTCCACACCCTGCTGCCCCGTGCCTTCAGTCGTACCAGCCAGACCTTCGCCTGGATCAATCCGGCCGACAATTTGATGGTGGTGGATGCAGGTTCTGCCAAGAAGGCGGACGATCTGCTGGCGCTGCTGCGCAAATCCATCGGCTCCCTGCCGGTGGTGCCGGTGGCCCTCAAGAACCCGCCCGAGATCACCATGACCGAGTGGCTGAACGAGGGCAATCTGCCAGCCTCCTTCACTCTGGAAGACGAAGCCGAGCTGCGCAGTGCCATGGAGCACGGCGGCATCATCCGCTGCAAGCAGCAGGATCTGATGACGGATGAAATCAAGAACCACCTGGCCAACGACAAGCTGGTGACCAAGCTGGCCCTCAACTGGGGCGAGACCGTCAGCTTCGTGCTGGGGGATGATCTCTCCATCAAACGCCTGAAATTCAGCGAAGAGCTGCGCGAGCAGAACGACGATGTCACCAGCGAAGATCCGGCCGCCCGTCTGGATGCGGACTTCGCGCTGGTGACCTCCGAGCTGTCCCAGTTTATCCCGGCGCTGTTTGCTGCCCTGGGTGGCGAAGAGCAGTCCATCTAACCGGACTTGCGCCTGTTTGGCCTCTGCCATCCCATCGTAAAAACCGCCTTCGGGCGGTTTTTTTATATCTATTGCGGATTGCCATTATTGATAGATGAGTAAGATATTGATCTGGTTCAATAACTTGAGCTATCAGCGCCAATCGTGACATAGTCCCTCTTCATGGTCATAAAACAGACAAGGAGAGTGTCATGTTGCGCAAACCTCTGGGGCTGGCTGTCGCCCTTGCCCTGCTGGCCGGTTGTGCCAGTGACAACGGCTTTCACTACACCCCGCCAGCCCAGACCCTGATCGCACCCGAAGCCGCCAGTGGCTGGACCGACAAACAGGGCTGGCAGGGCCATGATTTCATGGTGGCGGCCGCCAACCCGCTGGCGGTGGATGCGGGCTACCAGATCATCAAGGCCGGTGGCAGTGCTGTCGATGCCGCCATTGCGGTGCAGTTGGTGCTGACGCTGGTGGAGCCGCAATCTTCCGGGATCGGTGGCGGGACGCTGCTGCTGGTGTGGGATGGCCGCAAGGTGAGTGCGGTGGATGGCCGCGAGATGGCGCCGGCTGCCGCCACCGACCAGCTGTTTATGCAAGATGGCAAGTCGCTGGCGTTTTATGACGGGGTGGTGGGGGGCCGCTCGGTCGGCGTTCCCGGCACCCTGCGCGCTCTGGCACTGGCCCATCAGCGTTATGGCAAGTTGCCCTGGGCTGCGCTGTTCGAGCCCGCCATCACGCTGGCAGAACAAGGATTTGTAATAAGTCCACGGCTGGCCACATTGCTGGCCAAGGATCCCTATCTGGCACGGGATCCGCAGGCGCGAGCCTATTTCTATCAGACGGATGGCAGCCCCAAAACGGCGGGCACCCGGCTGACCAACCCGGCGTTGGCCAGGGTGTTGCGCACTCTGGCCACAGAGGGGGTGGATGCCTTCTATCAGGGGCCGCTGGCGGATGCCATGGTGGCCAAGGTTCGCCAGCATCCCACCAATCCCGGGGTACTGGCGGCCACCGATCTGGCCAGCTATCAGGCCAAACTGCGGGATGGCCTCTGCTTTGACTATCGCCAGAGCAAGATCTGCGGTTTCCCCACTCCCTCGTCCGGCACCCTGGCGCTCGGCCAGATTTTCGGCATGCTGGAGAGCCGTGATATGGCGGCCCTCAAGCCGATCACCACGAAGGAGGGGGGACTGGCTGCCTCCAGCGAGGCTATCCACCTCTACAGCGAAGCGGCGCGTCTGGCCTTCGCCGATCGCAACCAGTACGTCGCCGACAGCGATTTTGTCAGGGTGCCGGTGCAGGGGTTGCTGGACAAGGGCTATCTGGCCGAGCGCGGCAAGCTTGTCGGTCAGCACTCCATGGGGATTGCCAAGCCCGGTACGCCGCCACTGGCGCTGGCGCGCGGCAAGGATGCGACCCCGGAACTCCCCTCTACCAGCCATGTCTCGATCGTCGACAAGGCGGGGATGGCCATCTCCATGACCAGCTCCATCGAGGATGGTTTCGGATCGCGTCAGATGGTCAACGGCTACCTGCTCAACAACCAGCTCACCGATTTCTCCTTCACCTCGGTGGATGCCGCCGGTCTGCCGGTGGCAAACCGGGTGGAGCCGGGCAAGCGGCCCCGCTCCTCCATGTCACCGCTGCTGGTGTTTGACAAGCCAAGCGGCGAGCTGACCATGACGCTGGGCTCGCCGGGGGGCTCCGCCATCATCAACTATGTGGGCAAGACCCTGCTCGGTACTCAGGATTGGGGCCTGAACCTGCAACAGGCCATCAACCTGCCCAACTTTGGCAGCCGCAACGGCCCCACCGAGCTGGAAGCGGGACGCACCCCCATGTCGGTGGTCGAGGGATTGAAGGAGAGGGGACACGAGGTGGTGCTAAATGAACAAACTTCCGGCCTGCAGGGGGTTGAGCGAAACGCTGGCGGCTGGTTTGGCGCAGCGGATCCGCGCCGGGAAGGGATCGCCAAGGGGGAGTGAGGTTCCCATAGCAACAAGGCCAGCATAATGCTGGCCTTGTTGCTGATGGTGCGCTTACTGGATACCCAACAGCTTCACATCAAAGATCAGTACGGGCGCTCAGTGGGATATTGCCACTGGAGCATCCTGCGCGGTTACTGGATACCCAGCAGCTCCACGTCAAAGATCAGGACTGATCCCGGCGGGATTTTGCCAGCGGTGCGGTCGCCGTAGGCGAGGTTGGCAGGGATGTAGAAACGGGTCTTCTCACCTTCCACCATCAGCTGCACCCCTTCGGTCCAGCCAGCGATCACCTGATTGAGGCCAAACTCGATGGGCTCGCCACGGGCGACCGAGCTGTCAAAGACGGTGCCGTCCAGCAGCTTGCCCTCGTAATGCACCTTCACCTTGCTGGTGGCGGTGGGGTGAACGGTGCCGGTGCCCGGGGTCAGCACTTCGTACTGCAGGCCGGAGGCGGTGGTGGTTACCAGCGGCTTCTCCTTGTTGCTGGCGAGGAACTCGGCGCCAATCCGCACGTTGTCAGCCGCCAGCTTCTTGTTGTTGCTGCTGGAGTAGAAGTAGTAGGCCACACCGGCGATGAGCAGCGCGATCAGTATGAATTTCATCGGTTTTTCCTGTTCCATGAAATGTAAAAAGTGCAATGAGGACGCCATCTTATCGCGCACCGCCCCTGATGGCGAGCCACAGGGCGGGAGGATGTGAGCGGGCAGGCAAAGCCCGGCGAGCTGGACGCAAAAAGGGGCGAGTCGCTGACTCGCCCCTTTTCATGGCAGCTGCGCTTACTTGGCGGCCACCATCATCAGGGCGGGCAGGGCGAAGAAGAGACCCGTTACATAACCCAGAGCCAGCAGCTTGTTCTCGCTGCCTACCCGGGCCAGCCCCTCGGCGGCGCGCACCGGCAGGTCGCGCAGGAAGGGGATGCCATAGATGATGACCACGGCAAAGAGGTTGAACAGCACGTGGACCAGCGCGATGGTCAGGGCCAGCTGGGCACCGGCTCCGCTGATGGCGGTGGCAGCCAGCAGGGCGGTGATGGTGGTGCCGATATTGGCCCCCAGGGTGAAGGGGTAGAGCTGACGGGTGCTAAACACGCCGCCGCCGGCCAGCGGGATCATCAGGCTGGTGGTGGTGGAGGAGGACTGCACCATGATGGTCACCAGCGCACCGGAGGTGATGCCGGTCAGCGGGCCACGGCCCAGCGCCTTGTGCAGCACCTCTTTGGCACGGCCAACCAGTACCTGTTGCAGCACTTTGCCCAGATAAGTGACGCAGGCGAGGATCAGCAGGATACCGATGACGATAGTGGCGATGGCGGCACCCTTGCCCGGCAGGAAGGCAACGGCGCTGTCAATCAGCTGCTGGGCCGGTGCGGTCAGCGGCTTCATGAAATCCATGCCCTTCATCGACATGTTGGCGGAACCTACCAGCAGGTTGGCCAGCCACTCGGCGCTGTGTTGCAGCAGACCGAACATCAGCTCCAGTGGCAGGAAGATGAACACCGCCAGCAGGTTGAAGAAGTCGTGCACGGTGGCGGCGGCGAAGGCGCGGCGGAACTCGGCGCGATCCCGCACATGGCCCATGGAGACGATGGTGTTGGTGATGGTGGTGCCGAGGTTGGCACCCATCACCATGGGGATGGCCATGCTGATGGGCAGGCCGCCAGCCACCAGACCGACGATCACCGAGGTGACGGTGCTGGAGGATTGCACCAGCGCGGTAGCGAGAATACCCAGCAGCAGGGCGACAAAGGGGTTGTTGGCAAAGGCGAAGATCTGGGCTGCGCCCTCGGCGCCGCCGGAGAAATCTTTGAAGCCGTGGGAGATGGCGCCCACGGCAACCAGGATCAGGTAGACCAGTACGATGACACTCATCCAGTTGAACAGGGCGCGGGTCGCGGGCGGCTGTGACAAGGAGTGATGGTGTTGCATAAAGCCTCTTGAGACGGTCGTTCCGTCTTGGGTTGTTGATGACCCGCGCATTTAATCAATGGTTAATGACAGAAATATGACAACGTGACATTTCGATGATGTTTTTATGACGACGAACTGCGGCGACAGGCGCTGACCGAGCCGGTTGGCTCTGGGGTGATAAAAGGGGGGCGAAGGCACTGCCGCCTTGCCAGTCGGGACGTGATCGCTACACTGCGCCCCTTTATTGGCAAGCAGGAGTAAACAAGATGATGCGTGCATGGATCCTCTCTCTGTCGCTGGGGCTGCTCTCGTCAGGGGCACAGGCCAGCCTGTTGAAAACCGACTGCAACCTCGACAAGGCCCTCAAAAACGAAGCGGTGAATGCCACTCTGGGGGTCAAGGGCAACTGTGATACCAGCAAGCTGGTGAAGCAGGAGAAAGAGAAGGTGAAAGCCGAGGTGCAAAAAGGCCGCACCGACCTGCTGGGCGAGAAGCGCGCCGACCTCAAGGAGAGCGACAACGGTATGCAGCAGAAGATGGACAAGGCAAACCAGCAGCTGCACAAGGCGGAGCAGGATGCCAAGACCATCGCTCGCGATCCGCTCAAGGCTGCGGCGACCGCTGTGCTGGACAAGCAGTAAGCCGAGCGGGCCCAAGCCCGTGTGACCGGCAAGAGACCGGCAGCAAGAAGGGGAGCCATGGCTCCCCTTCTGTCTATCCGTTATCCGCAAAGGATCAGGCGTCAGCCGCTTCCTCGTACTGACGGAACGGGATGCGGAACACCGCCAGACGCAGGAACAGATAGGTCACGCCGAGGCCAGCCCAGATCAGGCCCAGCTCCAGCGAGCTCTGCTCCAGGTTGATCCACAGAGCACCTATGGTGGCGGCGCCGAGCAGCGGCATCAACAGGTAGACGATGTGGTCCTTGAGGGTCTTGTTGCGCTTCTCGCGTACCCAGAACTGACCGATCACCGACAGGTTGACGAAGCTGAACGCCACCAGTGCGCCAAAGTTGACCAGCGCCAGTGCGGTATCCAGATCAAACGACACGGCGGAGAGGGCCAGACCGCCCACCATCAGCACGTTGATGGCCGGAGTACGGTATTTCGGGTGGATGTAGCCAAACACCCGCTCCGGGATCATGCGATCACGACCCATCACGTAGAGGATGCGCGACACACCGGCGTGAGCCGCCATGCCGGAGGCCAGTACCGCCACCGTGGTGCAGACCAGCACTACGGACTGGAAGAAGGTGCCGCCAACGTAGAGGGCGATCTCCGGCAGTACTGCATCCGGATGCTGGAAGCGGGCGAGGCTCGGGAAGTAGAGCTGCAGGCAGTAGGAGACCACCACGAAGATGATGCCGCCGATAAGGGCAGTCAGCACGATCGCTTTGGGGATCACCTTGCCAGCGTTCGGGGTCTCTTCGGAGAGGGAGCTCAGACCGTCAAAGCCAAGGAACGAGAAGCAGAGGATGGTGGCACCGGTAAAGAGCGGCACCAGCTGTGCTGACTCGAAGTGGAACGGACGGCTGCTCATCAGGGTGCCAGCCCCTTCACCGTGGTAGATGCCCCACGCCATCAGGCCGATAAAGAGGGTGATGATGGCCAGCTGGATCACCACGATCAGACCGTTGAAGTTGGCCACCAGATTGATGCCGCGCAGGTTCAGGAAGGTCATCACGGTCACCAGACCGAAGATGAACACCCAGGGCTCGACGCCCGGGAACATGGCGGTCAGGTAGATCTTGGCCAGCAGAATGTTGATCATCGGCATGAACATGTAGTCGAGCAGGGATGACCAGCCGACCATGAAACCGACGTAGGGGTTGAACACCTTCTGGGCATAGGTATAGGCAGAGCCCGCAGAGGGGAACTTGCGTACCAGATGACCGTAGCTGAAAGCGGTGAGCAGGATGCCACCCAGAGCCAGCAGATAGGCGGTGGCGACCCGGCCATCGGTGATGTCACCGACGATGGCGAAGGTGTCGAAGACAGCCATGGGGGTCAGATAGGCCAGACCCATCACAATCACTTGTGTCAGGGTAAGGGTCTTGAGCAGCTTGGCGTTTTGCGATGCCATTACGCTTTCTCCTCAATCAGTGCCGCAGCACGTGCTTGCAACGAGCGCAGGGATACGATGGATTCGCAAGCCTGTACATCAAGGGCGCCGGGGAGGCGCATACCGGGCTGTACCGGCAGGAAAGCATTAAAACGCCCCATTGTTATCCTCTCAACGTCGGGAGATTGTTTGGCAATCTCGAATATCACTTCCGGAAACGTTCCGGCCTCTTGTGGTGGGTTTGTACTGCACTTCAAAAATACAAAAACCGATGTCGCAGTGAACATCGGTCCTTTATTGGCGGCGTATTGTGCATTCGGTCAGCCCCCTTGACAAGCAAAAAAGGGCGGATTAACGCATTTTTTTGCATACGCAGGGGGCGGGTAAGTGGTCACTCGCCCCCGGCAGCCGTCCCCGAGCCGCTCCCCCCTTTTCGGGGGGGAAGAGAACCCTGTCGTAACGTATGAAAAGTCGGCAAATCGGGGCTGCAGGGTGCATAGCGCCTCAACATTGATCCTGATCATATTTGCCGGCGTTCCCCCGGGCTCGAGTCCAGCGATCTTATCGGCTGGCGGGGGATGGGAGGGGGTGAAATGGAAAAAGAGTGATTGCATATCCATTCACATTAGTGACTAATGATAGGAGGCGACGCGGCTCGGGCCATGGCACGGCGAGCGGTCCGGCTGGGTAGTTATTTGAAATCAGTCACACTTCCTGCAGAAACCGCGTTTCTGGCAACCAGCTCGCCGCAAAAACAACAAGGAGCCCGCAGGCTCCTTGTTTTGTATGGCGGTATGGTTGAGCCGCGATTACTGGGCGATCTCCACCTTGTCAGCAGGTTGTAGCGGGATGCGGAACACGGTGAGGCGCAGGAACAGGTAGATGGCACCCAGCGCCGCCCAGATCAGCCCCAGCTCGAAGGAGGCGGGTTCCAGATTGAGCCACAACACCCCGATGCAGGCGGCGCCACAGAGCGGCAGCAGCAGGTACATCAGGTGATCCTTGAGACACTTGTTGCGGCCTAGCTTCACATAGAAGTGGGCAATCACCGCCAGATTGACGAAGGTGAAGGCCACCAGGGCGCCAAAGTTGATCAGTGCCAGTGCCATCTCGAGATCGAACGATACCGCGGAGAGGGCCAGCAGACCGACCAGCAGCACATTGCATGCCGGGGTCTGCCACTTCGGATGCACATAGGAGAAGAAGCGACTCGGCAGAGCGCGATCACGACCCATCACGTAGAGCAGGCGCGATACACCGGCGTGGGAGGCGAGTCCCGAGGCCAGCACCGCCACCGTAGTGCAGACCAGCACCACCGCCTGGAACAGCTTGCCGCCGACATAGAGGGCGATCTCCGGCAGGACTGCATCCGGTTGCTTGAAGCGGGAGATGTCCGGGAAGTAGAGCTGCAGGAAGTAGGAGGTAGTGACGAACAGCACTCCGCCGATCAGCGCCGTCAGCACGATGGCGCGGGGGATCACCCGATCCGCGTCCGGGGTCTCTTCCGACAGGGTACTGATGGCGTCAAAGCCGAGGAACGACAGACAGAGGATGGAGGCCCCCATCAGCAGCGGCGACACCTGGATCTGCTCGGAGAAGAAGGGACGGCTGCTGGCCACGGTCCCCAACCCTTCACCGTTGTGAACGCCCCAGGCGATCAGGCCGATGAAGATGGCGATGATGCTGAACTGCATCACCACGATCAGGCTATTGAAGTTGGCCACCAGCTTGATGCCGCGCAGGTTGAGGGCGGTCATCACCGCCGCCAGACCGAAGATATAGGTCCAGGGCTCCACGTTCGGGAAGAGGGCTTCCAGATAGATCTTGGCCAGCAGCATGTTGATCATCGGCATGAACATGTAGTCGAGCAGGGAGGTCCAGCCCACCATAAAGCCGACATAGGGGTGAAACACCTTCTGGGCATAGGTATAGGCAGAGCCGGCTGACGGGAACTTGCGCACCAGATGGCCGTAGCTCAGGGCAGTGAACAGCATGCCGATGAGGGCAAAGAGGTAGGCGGTCGGCACATGGCCTTCGGTGATTTCGGTAACGATGCCGAAGGTGTCGAATACCGCCATGGGAGTGAGGTAGGCAAGACCCATGACCACGACCTGCCACAGTTTCAGGGTCTTTTTCAGACCAACCGGTTGGGCGTTCATCATGCCTGTTCCTCACGCGGTGCCAGGGCGGCACACTCCATCAACGAAACCGGGAGAGAGGCCCGGAAATCAAGGGCGCCGGGGTGGCGCGCGCCGGTCAGAGCCGGCAGGAAAGCATAGAGATGCCCCATGTTGTTC
The DNA here is from genome assembly GCF_049171595.1 of Aeromonas sp. 603607. Classification (NCBI taxonomy): domain Bacteria; kingdom Pseudomonadati; phylum Pseudomonadota; class Gammaproteobacteria; order Aeromonadales; family Aeromonadaceae; genus Aeromonas; species Aeromonas sp. 603607. The sequence goes on along the minus strand of NZ_JAAKOV010000007.1, from coordinate 53,516 downwards.
CTCACAGAATGTGGTGTCGGGAGATTGCTGCCAATCTCGCTATCTTTTCCGGGGGTGATCCGGCCTCGTTTATGGGTTTGTTCGCTGCACAAAAAAGGACCGGTGAGATGTGGTGATACCGGTCCTTGCAGTGGCGGCGCATTGTGCATTTGCAGGGCCCCCTTGACAAGTAAAAAAGGGGGGCGAAACTGCATTTTTTTGCACAGGTTAGCGATTGCTTTCCTGCTGGTCAGTCCAGCACGGCCTCCAGCGATTTTTCAAGGAGTCGCAACCCTTCGTCAATCACTGCCGCAGGGGCGGTCAGGGGGGCTAGAAAACGGATGACATTTGCGCGCACCCCGCATGAGAGCAGGATCAGACCGCGTTTGCCCGCCTCGGCCACCAGGCGCTTGGTGAGATCGGGATCCGGCTGGTCGGCATTGCGCTGTTTCACCAGCTCCATGGCCACCATGGCACCAGGTCCGCGAATTTGACCTATGCAGTCAAAACGCTCGGCTATGCGTTGCAGCCCCGCCTTGATCTGCTCACCTTGCGCCTGGGCCTTCTGGTTGAGCTGCTCCTCTTCGATCACCTGCAACACCGCCAGCGCGGCGGCGCAGGCAATGGGGGAACCGGCATAGGTGCCACCCAGGCCCCCCGGCTTGGCGGCGTTCATGATCTCTGCCTTGCCGACTACTGCAGAGAGCGGGAAGCCCCCCGCCAGACTCTTGGCCAGGGTCATGATGTCCGGCTCGATGCCGGCATACTCGGTGGTGAAGGTCTTGCCGGTGCGGCAGAAGCCGCTCTGGATCTCGTCACAGATGAGCAGAATGCCGTGCTGATCGCAGATGCTGCGCAGCTTTTGCATAAAGCTCGCGGAGGCAGGATAGAAGCCACCTTCTCCCTGTACCGGCTCGATGATGATGGCGGCAACGCGGGAGGGTTCGATGTCGGCGCTGAAGCAGAGATCGAGGGCGTGCAGGGCATCCTCTTCACTTACCCCCAGATAGTCGGCGGGGAAGGGGATGTGGTAGACCTCACCCGGGAAGGGGCCAAAGCCGGTCTTGTAGGGGACCACCTTGCCGGTGAGCGCCATCCCCATCATGGTGCGGCCGTGAAAGCCCCCCTTGAAAGCGATGGTGCCGCTGCGACCGGTATGGGCGCGGGCGATCTTGATGGCGTTCTCGACTGCCTCGGCACCGGTGGAGAGAAACAGGGTGCGTTTCGGAGTCGGGCCGGGCACCAGGGCGTTGAGCTTTTCGGCAAGCTCGATATAGCCCGGGTAAGGGGTGACCTGAAAGCAGGTGTGGCTGAATTTTTCCAACTGCTCGCGCACCGCCGCCACCACCTTCGGGTGGTTGTGGCCGGTGTTGAGCACGGCGATGCCGGAGGCAAAGTCGATGTAGCGGTTGCCCTCCACATCCCACAGCTCGGCATTTTGCGCACGGTCGATAAAGACCGGCAGCAGGGTGCCGACGCCGTTGACCACGGCCGCTTCACGGCGTGCTTGCCACGCCTTGTTTGATTCTGACTGACTCATCTTTCCTCCCTGAGGGGCCGCAGCCCCGGATATTCCCTGAAAATGTGGTGGGCGATCTGGCGCCCATTACCGCCGAACAGCCCATCGGGCCAGATCGGCGGCCTGTCGTCTCTGTTTTACTGCCCTAGCGAATGGCGCCAAAGCAGAGATATTTGGTCTCCAGATACTCCTCCAGCCCCTCGGCGGCCCCTTCCCGGCCCAGACCTGACTCCTTGATGCCGCCGAAGGGAGCCAGCTCAGTTGAAATGATCCCCTCGTTGATGCCGACCATGCCGTATTCAAGCTGCTCGGCGACGCGCCAGACACGGGCGATATCGCGGCCATAGAAGTAGGCGGCGAGCCCATAAGGGGTATCGTTAGCCAGCGCGATGGCTTCAGCTTCCGTCTCGAAGCGCACCAGCGGGGCGACCGGGCCGAAGATCTCCTCCTGCAGGATGGGGTTGGTTTTATCCACCTTGCCCAAAATGGTGGGTTGGTAGAAGAGGGGGCCGGCGGGGTGGGCTTCGCCCCCCAGCAGCACTTCGGCACCGGCGGCGACTGATTGCTGCACCAACTCGGCCACCTTGCTGGCGGCAGCCGGGTTGATAAGCGGGCCGATCTGGGTGCTCTCCGCCATACCATCTCCCACCTTGAAGGCTCTGACGGCAGCGGTCAGCTTCTCGGCGAAGGCGTCATAGACACTGGCCTGCACCAGAATGCGGTTGGCACAGACGCAGGTTTGCCCGGCGTTGCGGTATTTGGAGGCGAGTGCCCCGGCCACGGCGGCGTCGAGGTCGGCGTCGTCAAAGACGATAAAGGGGGCGTTACCGCCCAGCTCCAGCGACAGCTTTTTCATGGTGTCGGCGCATTGGCGCATCAGCAGCTTGCCGATGCGGGTGGAGCCGGTGAAGGAGAGCTTGCGCACTACCGGATTACTGCACAGCTCGTTGCCCACCGCGCTCGCCTGATGGCTGGTGACGATATTGATGACACCGGCGGGGATGCCCGCCTGCTCGGCCAACACCGCCAGCGCCAGCGCGCAGAGCGGCGTTTCTGCGGCGGGTTTGATGACGATGGTGCAACCCGCTGCCAGCGCAGGGCCCGCCTTGCGGGTGATCATGGCAATGGGGAAGTTCCACGGAGTGATGGCGGCGACTACCCCGACCGGCTGCTTGATGGTGGCCAGCCGGCGATCGCCGCTAAAACCCGGGATGGTGCGGCCGTAGGCGCGCTTGCCCTCCTCGGCGAACCACTGGATAAAGCTGGCGCCATAGGCCACCTCGCCCTTGGCTTCTGCCAGCGGCTTGCCCTGCTCGCAGGTCATGATGCGCGCCAGCTCGTCGCTATGGGCTGTGATGGCGGCAAACCAGGCGTAGAGCTTGTTGCTGCGCTCCTTGGCGGTCAGCGCAGCCCAGGCGGGTTGCGCCGCGTGGGCGGCCGCGATGGCGCGGCGGGTATCCTCGGCATCCATGTCGGGCACCTGGGTAATGACGGCCCCGCTGGCAGGATTGGTCACCTCGAAGGTGCGGCCGCTGGCGGCCTCGCACCAGTGACCAGCTATATAGGCACGGGATTTGATCAAGCTTTGATTGGAACTGGTAGCGGACATGGCAAGCCTCGATGATGAAACCTGGCAGCAAGGTGGCGATGATGCGGCTCATCCTGTATTGCTGCCGTATAAAATAATAAGCACAGAGAGACCATAAATTGAGCGCAAATGTTTTTCAAGTGTTAAATATATTTGAATTGTTGGTGTGTTGCATGCTAGAAATTGGGCTGTGTAGCGCAGTTTAACCAGATGAACAGGGTATCGCATGATAAGTGGTGTGCAAAATAATGAACGCCAGGCTGTGTAAGATAGCAAACAGTGATGCCATGGCTGGTCCGCTATTTTAACCAGTGGCAACAGGGAGGTGGCCAATGTACCAACGTGACAAGGGAATCGATGGCGGAGGCCTGCCATGAGCGGGGCGCCAACCCAGAGCAGCAGTACCCGCTCCGGTCAGGGGGCTGCACGGCAGGCGAGCATGGGGGAGCGGCTGGCGGCGGTGCGCCATCAGCTGGGGCTCTCCCAGCGGCGGGCGGCCGAGCTGAGCGGCCTGACCCACGGTGCTATCTGCATGATCGAGCAGGATAAGGTGAGCCCCTCGGTCGCCTCGCTGCAAAAGCTGCTCACCGTATATGGCTTGCCACTGTCACGCTTTTTTGCCGAAGAGGAGCTGAGTCGCCCGCCGCAGGTGGTGATCAAGGCTGATCAGTTGATCGAGCTGGGCAGTCAGGGGGTCTCGATGAAGCTGGTGCACAACGGCAACAACCGCCGCCAGCTCGGCTTTATGCTGGAGACCTACCCCCCGGGCACCGACACCGGTGGTCAGGTGACCCACCAGGGAGAAGAGGTGGGCACTGTGCTGGAGGGTTCGGTGATCCTGACCGTGGCAGGAGAGAGTTATCAGCTGGAGGCGGGTGACAGCTATGTGATCGACACTGGCGAACCCCACAGCTTCAGCAATCCGTCGGGGGAGACCTGTCGCATCGTCAGTGCCCATACCCCGGCCAGTTTTTAATCTTGGAATAGGGTTTGCCAACCAAACCGGTAAGGAAACAGGATCATGACCGAACATGTAAACAGTTACTACGCAGCCAGCGCCAATAAACACGCGCCCTATCCGACATTGACCGAGCAGCTGGAGTGCGATGTCTGCGTCATCGGTGCGGGTTATACCGGCCTCTCCAGCGCGCTGCATCTGGTAGAGAAGGGCTACAAGGTGGTGGTGCTGGAAGCCGCCCGGGTCGGCTTTGGCGCCAGCGGCCGCAACGGCGGCCAGATCGTCAACTCCTACAGCCGCGACATCGACACCATAGAAGCGAACTGCCCGCCGGATCAGGCCAGGCTGCTCGGTTCCATGTTGTTTGAGGGGGGACAGATCATCCGCGAGCGGATCAAGCGCTACAACATCCAGTGCGATCTGCAGGAGGGGGGCGTCTTTGCCGCCGAGACCGAGAAGCAGCTGCACGAGCTCAAATCCCAATACGCCCGCTGGCAGAAGTGGGGCAACGAGCAGCTGGAGCTGCTCGATGCCAAGGGGGTGCGCGAGGTGGTCGCGAGCGATCGCTACGTCGGCGCCCTGCTCGACAAGAGCGGCGGCCATATTCACCCCCTCAATCTGGCGTTGGGGGAGGCGGAGGCGATCCGCATCCAGGGCGGGCAGATCTTCGAACAATCCGCCGTCACCAGCATCACCCCGGGGCAGCCAGCCTTGGTCAAGACCGCCAAGGGGGCGGTGAAGGCGCGCTTTGTGGTGGTGGCGGGCAATGCCTACCTCGGCAATCTGGTGCCGGAACTGGCCAGCAAGAGCATGCCCTGCGGTACCCAGGTGATCGCCACCGAGGTGCTGGGAGAGGAGCGGGCCCGTTCACTGCTGCCGCAGAACTACTGTCTGGAGGATTGCAACTACCTCCTCGACTACTACCGCACCTCCGGCGATCACCGGCTGCTCTATGGCGGCGGCGTGGTCTATGGCGCGCGGGATCCGGCGGATATCGAGCGGCTGATCATCCCCAAAATGCTCAAGACTTTTCCGCAGCTGGCCGACGTCAAAGTGGAGTACACCTGGACTGGTAACTTCTTGCTCACTCTGTCGCGCCTGCCGCAGTTTGGTCGCATCGGCCCCAACATTTACTACATGCAGGGCTACAGCGGCCACGGCGTCACCTGCACCCATCTGGCGGGCAAGCTGCTCTCCGAAGTGCTGAGCGGTCAGGCGGAGCGCTTCGATGCCTTTGCCAAACTGCCGCACTACCCCTTCCCGGGCGGTCGCCTGTTCCGCATTCCCTTCACCGCCGCGGGCGCCGCCTGGTACACCTTACGCGATCGGTTGGGGGTATAAGGGCTGCCCGGCGAGAAATATGGTCTGGTGCTGGCGACGATGCCAGCACAAATGCCGAAAAACAGAAGGCCACCGCGAGGGTGGCCTTCTGTTTTACCCGAAGCGGGTTGCCGCGATTAGCTGTAATAGGCTTCGACGGTGCCCTTGAGTTTGATCAGGATGGGTTGACCACGGCGATCCAGCGCCTTGGGGGAGGGGATCTTCACCCAGCCTTCACTGATGCAGTACTCCTCGACATCGGTGCGCTCTTTGCCGTTCAGGCGAATACCGATCGGGTGCTCGAAGCAGGCTGCCACATAGTGAGGGCTGCGGGGATTGCAGGAGAGGTGATCCGGCAGAGCCGGTTTGGTGCTGGTATCGCTCATCGATATAACCCGAAATGAATAAAAAGTGGGTCATTGTAGAGAATGCCGCCATGGCATTCAAGGCGGCCACAATACCGGCCAAGGCGGGCGGCCATCTATGTTGGTGACTTGCTTATCCCCGTTGCCAATCCATCCCCAGCTCGGGGCGACCGCTATGCCCGATCCGGATTGCGTTATCGGGCATAGCGTCTATCGCAGGCTGACTTCTATTTGCGGGTCAGCTTGTCGAGGTAGCCCATGGCGAAGGCCGAGAGGACAAAGGTGATGTGGATCAGCAGGTACCACTTGATCTTGTCGTTGGGGAGGTTTTCGGCATTCATAAACACCTTGAGCAGGTGAATGGAGGAGATGGCGACAATGGAGGCGGCGACCTTGTTTTTCAGGGAGCCGGCATCGAGCTTGCCGAGCCACACCAGTTTGTCGCTCTCATCCCCTACATCGAGGCGCGAGACGAAGTTCTCATAGCCGGAAAACATCACCATCACGATAAGTCCCCCTACCAGGGTGATATCGATCAGCGACAGTGTGACCAGCACCAGATCCACCTCTTTCATCTCCAGTATGTTGGGCAGGATATGGAGGATCTCCTGAAAGAATTTCACCCCCAGTGCCAGCAGTATGAGGCTGAGCCCAAGATAGATGGGGGCCATGATCCAGCGGGATGCGTACATCAATCTTTCAAACATGTTTTCCATAGTGCGATTAAAGATCCATCAAATGGTTAACAAACGAGTCGGCCATAGCTTAACCGAGATGCATCACATCTCAAGTATCTCGATAGCATATTGCTGAATTGGGTGGTGCCAGGCGGGATTTTTTAACCCCGGGGAGGGCGATGGAGCGGTTGGCAGGGCTCGTGGCCTTGCCCATCCGGTGTCAGGGAAGATCCAGGGTAAAGCGGGCACCGCCGAGGGGAGATTCATCGACCCGGATCTGGCCGCCGTAGCTGTGAACGATCTCGGTCACGACAGCCAGACCGATGCCCTGGCCGGGCGAGCTGTCAGCGCGCACGCCACGCTGAAAGATCTGCTCCGATTTGGCCGGATCGATGCCCGGGCCATCATCTTCTACCTCGATGCGTAACCGATCGAGATGGCGGCGTACCGTCACCTTCACTTCGCTGATGGCAAATTTGCAGGCGTTGTCGAGCAGGTTGCCCATCAGTTCCATCAGATCGCCCTGTTCGCCGTGGAAGAGGGCATCATCATCGAACTGGAAGTGGGTCTGCAGCTTCTTGTGGCGATAGACCTTGGCCAGACTGGCCAGCAGCTTCTCGATGAGCGGTACCGGCTCGGTGCCCTTGCTGGCGAGGCGCTGGCGACCGGTGACGGCTCGTCTGAGTTGGTACTGGATCATCTGATCCATGGTGAGGATCTGTTCATTGATGTTGTCGTGGATCTCCCTCCCCAGCTTCATTTCGCGGGTGGTGATCTGGATCAGCGCCAGCCGTGTTTTCAGGCTGTGAGCGAGATCGTTGAGGGCATGCTGGTAGCGCTGGGTCTGCTGGCGTTCGTTCTCCAGCAACTGGTTGATGGAGTCGGTCAGCGGGGCCAACTCCCGTTCAAAATCATGGGCGATAGCATCCCGCTTGCCTGCCCGGATATCGTCGAGCTGATTAGCGATAGTGCGCAGGGAGCGGAGGCTCCAGAAGGTGGTGAGCAGCAGCAGCCCGGCAAGCAGCAGATAGGCGAGCAACGCCTGTTTGGCCGTCTGGTAGAGGTAGGCGCGGGACTCTTCGTGATAGCGTTTGGCCGAGTCAATCATCACCACGTAGTAGGCTGTGGTGCCGCTGCCGGGATTGCGGGTAAAACGCAGGCTGTAGACGAAGTAGCTCTCGCCGTTCTTGATGGTGTGCTTCTTGAAGAAGTAGTCGAGATCCATTCCCCCCAGATACTTCATCAGGTCCCGACAGATGGTCTGTTTGGCCTTGATCACCTCCGGCATATGGAGGCTCGACCAAATCAGCTCGCCATCGGCACGACAGATCAGCGTATCGAGATTGCTGTTACTGACCTGGCGGGAAATGCGCCCGATCTCGGTGGCTTCGCTGTTGACTGGCTTGGTAGAGGAGAACATCTTGGCCAGGTTCTCCTGCATGCCGGCGCTCGCCTTCTGGCTCTGCTCCTCCATATGGCCGAGGTAGAGGGCATAGACGGCGAACCCCATGCTCAGTGCGATGACCAGCAGCGAACTGAGCAGCAGTTTGATGTGCAGAGAGCTGCGGAGCATCCTGATGGGACGTGGCAGATGAAACTGCATCAGCTACAGGAGAGGTTGAAGATGTAGCCCTGACGACGGATGGTCGAGATGGGTTGAATCGTCCCTTCCGGATCCAGCTTTTTGCGCAGGCGGCTCACCATCACCTCTATGGTGTTGGGATCCCCCTCTCCATCGCCGTAGAGCTGGTCGAGTAACTGCTGCTTGGAGACCACCTGACGGGCGTTGCGCATCAGGTACTCCAGAATCAGGTATTCAAAGCTGGTGAGCACTGCCACTTCACCGTCGATGGTCAGCTCCTTGCGGGAGAGATCCAGCTCGTAATCACCGGCCTTCACTCTGGGGGAGATAAAGCCGGCGCTGCGGCGCATCAAGGCATTGAGGCGGGCCAGCAACTCATCTTTCTGGAACGGTTTGACCAGATAGTCATCAGCCCCCGCCTCCAGTCCTTCGACCTTGTCCTGCCAGTTGCCACGGGCGGTCAGCACAATGATGGGGAAGGGGATCTGCCGTTCGCGCAGTTGGCGGATCAACTGCAAGCCATCCATATCGGGCAGACCGAGATCGATGATCGCCACATCAATGGGGTAGTCGGCGGCATAGTGCAACGCAATTCCGGCCTGATCGGTGCTGTATACCTGATTGTTGGCTTCGGTCAGCAGAGAGGAGAGGTGGTGATTGAGCAGCTTGTCGTCTTCGACCAACAGAATTTTCATGATGTGAACGGTCATAGGGGTCCAGACTGTCAATTAGAAAGTGTATGTCGCTTTGAGTCAATTCGAATCCTATCGTGCAGCTCCTGTATCGGGACTGAATCATAAGGCGTTCTGCTTGTAGAGACCTGTCAGAGGCCTGAGCAGTGGGCCGCTTCAGAGACACCGGTCTTGTCGCGTTCAAAAAACAGAAGGGGCAATGTGTGCCCCTTCTGTTTTTGTTCTGCTGCTTGTTAGCTGCGGCGCGGCGGCAGCATATTGGTGAGGGTGTTGTCTTTGAGAATATGGTGGTGATAGAGGGCCGCCACCGTGTGCAGGCCGATCAGGGCGTAACCGATATTGCCCAGGGTCTCGTGCACCTCCTTGATCAGCCCCTTGAGATCCGGACTGGGGGAAAGCAGGGCAGGCAGCTCAAGCCCGAAGAAGGGGATGGGCTTGCCCGCGGCGCTCAGCAGCAGCCAGCCAAACAGCGGGGTCAGAATAAGAAAACCGTAGAGGGCGAGGTGGGCCAGTTTTGCCAGCTTGTGCATGATCGGGGAGAGCTCGGGCACGATACGGGGCGTCGGGCTCATCCAGCGCAGGGCCAGTCTGACAAACACCAGGGCGAAGATGAGCAGCCCCAGCATAAAGTGCCACTCCTTCATCAGATCCCGGCCAGGGTCCCCTTTGGGGAAGATATCGCGAAATTCGATCAGGGCGTAGACGGCGATCATGGCCCACAGGGTCAGCCAGTGCAGCCCGATATTCAGGGTGCCATAACGTTGTTCACTGTTCATCAGCATAAGTTTATTCCTTCGAAGTGCTGTCACATCCGTGTGGCATCCCCGCACTCAAATGTGTCGAGGCGAGGCCAGATCCTTTGGCGGCAACAGCAGAGCTACCACGCTTGCCATACATCGATAGCCTGCTGCTGGCATCAGTCAGAGAGGAGATGCCCTCTGCTGTCTGCATGGTATCACTGGCAACCGGGTGGATAGTCTGATCAATGCCACACAATTTACAGGCTCATTAAGCCCCTTGTGACGTGAAGAAGGCGTGAAATAGCATCAGCGATGTCGGCCCGCCCAGGTTCAGGCGGGCTCGATGGCCAGCACCACGCAATCCGGCTCGCTGATGCGAAAACGGACGTTGCAATCAAACAGTCGCACCCCGTACTCCTTTTCATCGGGCTTGCCCTTCTTGTAGGCGGGGCGTGGATCTTGCGCCAGCACTTCACTCACCAGCTGGCGCAGCTCGGGATGGGCCTTGAGCCAGGGTTGCAACTGCTGCTCGGCCTCGGCACTGAAGCTCACCGCCAGCGGCGGGGTGGGCGCGTCGGGGGCAAAACCACCACGGGCATCCGGCAGGCTGTCGGCATAGGGAATGTAGGGCTTGATATCGACGATGGGGGTGCCATCGAGCAGATCCACCGCCCCCAGCTCCAGCCACAGCTTGCCCCGCTCGCGACCGACCCCGTGCAGCTCGACCACCGAGAGCCCTAGCGGATTGGGGCGGAAGGTGGAGCGAGTGGCAAAGACGCCGACCCGTTCGTTGCCGCCAAGGCGCGGCGGGCGCACCGTCGGGTGCCACCCCTGCGCCATGGTCTGGTGAAAGACGAAGCTGAGCCACAGATGGGAGAACTGCTCGATGCCGCGCAGCACATCCGGCTGATCGTAAGGGGGGAGCAGCTCGAGGCGGGCACGGGCCGATTTGACCAGTCCGGGCTGGCGGGGGATGGCGAACTTCTCCTTGTAGGGAGAGCGGATGATCCCGAGGGTGTCGATTTCGAACTTCATGGCGGATCCTGACTGAAAACCCCGGCAATTTAGCACAGGCGGCCCCAAAACGCAGGTTCGGCCTTATTACGCCCATTTCTGCGGCGCTGCCGTGATCCCTGTCCCATCCCGGCCAGTCGGGGGCTGTGCCCGCGCACCAAGTTGCGTAGGGTGGAGGCAACTGGCGTGTCAGGATGATATGTGCGCACTCGCGCCGAAGGGGGAGGGAGAGGGATGAAACTGCTGATTATCGGTGGCACCGGCTTTTTGGGGCGCCACCTCACCGCGCTGGCACTGGATTGGGGCCATGAAGTGACGCTGTTCAACCGTGGCCTGCACCAGCATCCGGACTGGCGCGATCTGGTGCAGCTCACCGGCGACAGGGACAAGAGCCTGAGCTCCCTGCAAGGGGCCGGGTTGCAGTGGGATCTCGTCATCGATACCTGCTGCTATCGCCCCGAGCAGGCGGCGAGCCTCTCGGCGGCCTTGCTCGGGTGCTGCGCACGGCTGATCTTTATCTCCACCATCAGCGTCTATCGCGATTTCTCACTGCCCGGGATGGACGAGTCGGCGCCGCTGCATGCTATCCCCGAAGGGGAAATGCCCACTGACTATGGCCCCCTCAAGGTGTTGTGCGAGCAGGAGTATCGCGCCCGCTGGGGTGAGCGGCTCTGCATCCTGCGCCCGGGCGTGTTGTGCGGCCCCCATGATCCTACCGGGCGCATGGCCTGGTGGATTAAGCGGGTGCAGCAGGGCGGGCCCTGGTTGCTGCCGGGCAGTGGCGAGGATCGCTTGCAGTATCTCGATGTGCGTGACTGCGCCGAGTTTGTGTTGCGCGCGGCCGAGCAGCAGTTGGGGGGCATCTTCAACCTGCTCAAGCCTGGCATTACCCTGAGCGACTGGCTGGAGCGGCTGAGCGCCCGGTTGCAGCCCGACCGCCCCATCCAGCCCGAGTGGCTGCCCTGGTCGACCCTGATGGCAGCCGGAATCGAGCCCTGGCAGAGCTATCCCACCCTCTTGCCCTGCGCGCAGGCGGAGTTTGCCGGTTACGGCTCTATAAGCGCCGAGGCGGCCATCGTCCACGGGTTGAACTTCCGGCCGCTGGAGGAGACCGCCGCCGACCTTGCCCACTGGCTGGCCATCGAGCCTGCCGCCGGGGTAGCGGCGAATGTCATGACTGAGGCACAGGAGACCTCGCTACGGCAGCAGTTGCTGGAGCCCAGTCTGCAATAGGAGAGGGAGCATCGTGCCGCTGCTACCGAGCGTGGCGCGGCAGGTGTGAATACAACGAGAGAGGGCATCCCGCGGGATGCCCTCTCTGTCTATCCATGCCTGATGGTTGCCGAATACAGGCTGACGCGATTCCCCATCACATCGCTGTCGCTCACCGAGTTAGCGGATGGCGGCCCCCGCGGCTACCAGCAGCTCTTTCAAAATTGTGCGATGGCAGCGGGACTCCTGCTCGCAGTAGCAACCCACCGAGAGGTTGGTGGTATGAGAGAGGGCGGCCAGTAGCGCCAGATCATGCCTGGCGGCAGGTTGCGCCATCTCGGCCTTGTACTGTTTGCCAAACGCTGCCCACTGGGCGGGCGTTTCGGCTGCCTGCCCCAGCTTCATGGTCTCACTGCTGGGGGCGAGGTTGGGAAACCAGACATCGTACCAATGCTGGCTGGCAAATTCGCTCTTGGGTACGCCGCGGGGAGGACGGCGCACCGTGCCGATCCGCAGCCCCTCATCGGGCAGGCGTGGGCTGCCAAGGCGAACGATAGCGAGGGCCATGACCGTGGGTTACTTCTCTTCGGCCACTTTCAGCGCCTGCCCGTAGCAGATCACCTGTCTCAGGCAGCCCGGGGTGTCGCTGAACTCGGCGCACTTGTCGATGGTGACGCCGTTGCCACCCATGTCGGCTGCGCGGCGGCGGGCCAGGGTGCGCGCTTCACCGGCGTTGGGCACCGGCTGGTTGGCATCGGCCTGGCAGGATTCACCCTCGATGGTGCCGAGGTAGAGGTAGTTGAGGTCAGCCAGCTCATCCTGTTCATAGATGCGCACGCTACCGGGTTTGAAGTATTCGTCGAAGTTCTCTTTATCCAGATTGCTGTTGAAGGCGTAGTTGGCACAGCCGGAGGCAATCAGGGGCATCATCAGGATCAGGCGTTTCATCGTCTCGTATCTTGTGTCGGTGATGAGGACAGTAGAAATGCGCAGGCGCTCCATGTCGGCATCTTGTTGAATAATGAGTGGGACATTATAGGGGCCAGCCGCCTGCGGCGACCAGCCCCGTTTTGCGCCCGGTTGTCAGGGTGTGACCCCCATCAGCCTGATATCAAACCGGAGCCAGCCGCTGATAGAGGCTGCGGTAGTAATCATCCGCCAGCAGCTCGTTGTGAGGGGCGCAGAGGCGGATCTGCCCCTCTTCCATCAGGGCAATCCGGTCCATCTGCTCCATCCCCAGCAAGCGGTGGGAGATGAGCAGCAAGGTGCGATCTGCCCCAAGCTTGAACAGCAGATCCATGATCTCCCGCTCGGTCTGGCTATCGAGCCCTTCGGTCGGTTCGTCCAGCAGCCAGAGCGGCGCATCGTGCAGCAGGGCGCGGGCGATGCCGATACGGCGACGCTCGCCACCGGAGAGGGGGCGGCCGCCGTCACCGAGCCAGGCGTCGAGGCCCGCCTCATCTTCCAGCAGATTGGCCAGTCCGACCTGAGTCAGTACCGCAATCAGCTGCTCGTCAGTGGCGGTCGGGGCGGCCAGTTTGAGGTTGCCCCGCAAGGTATCGGCAAACAGATGCACCCGCTGGCTCACCACTGAGATGGAGGCGCGCAGCGCCCCTTCGCTGTAATCGGTGAGCGGCTTGCCACCCAGCAGGATCTTGCCAGCCTGCGGGCTCCACTCACGGGTCAGCAGCCCCATCAGGGTCGATTTGCCGCAGCCGGTCTGGCCCAGCAGCGCCAGCTTCTCACCGGCGTGCAGTTGCAGGGTGCAGCCGCGCAGCACCGGCTGAGGGTTGCCGGGGTAGCCAAAATAGAGGTCATTGATCTGCAGGGCGCCAGCGGTGGCATGGGTCTGTTCGTCGCCCCACACAGGGGCTTTTGCTTCTTGCAGGATCTCGTTCAAACGGCGTGCCGAGGTGAGGCTGGTGGAGAGGTGCTGGAAAGCCCCCGCCAGCGGCATCAGTGCCTCGAAGCTTGCCAGGGTGGCAAAGACCATCAGTGCTGTGATGGGGTCGGGCGCAGCGCCCGCCACCCCATGACCGGCCAGCCAGAGCATCAAGGTCAGGGTCCAGCCGCTCAGCAGTTGTACCGAGAAGTTGGCCAGCCCGCTCACCTTGGCCATCCGGGCCTGGGCGTTGAGCAGCGCCTGTTCGGCCTGTTGCAGCTCAACCAGCGCCTTGGGGGCGGCGGCAAACATCTGCAGCTCGGCCTGACCATCCAGATAGTCCACCATCCGGGTGCGCAGGGTCGATTTTTCGGCAATCAGCGCCTGACCGGGGCGACGGCCGAGGAAGTAGAACACCAGCGGCAGGGCAATCATGCCAAACAGCAGAATGGCCCCCAGGGTGAGGGCGAGGCGGCTGTCGAAAAACGACAGGAAGAAGACCAGTCCGGCGGTGCTGAGCAGGGCCGCGCCTATGGGGGTGATCAGCCGCAGATAGACGTGGTCCATCGCATCGATGTCGGCCACCAGCCGGTTGAGCAGATCCGCCTGACGAAAACCGGCCAGGGTACCGGTGGAGAGCGGCGAGAGTTTTTGCCAGAACCAGACCCGCAGTCGGGTCAGTACCCTGAAGGTGGCGTCGTGGCTCACTACCCGCTCACCCCAGCGACCGGCTGTGCGGACGATGGAGAAGAAGCGCACCCCGCCGGCGGGTGTCATGTAGTTAAAGGCATGGGTCGTCGCAACTGTCATCCCCGCCACGGCGGCGGCGGAGAGGAACCAGCCGGAGAGGGAGAGCAGCCCCATGCCGGCGGCCAGGGTCACCAGCGCCAGCAGCAAACCAATGGTGAGGCTGAGCCAGTGTTGGCGATAGAGGCGCAGAAACGGCAACAGATCACTCATCGAGAGAACCTCCGGAACGTTGGGAGAGCAGGCGGGCAAAAAGCCCCTGCCCAGAACTAAGTTGCTGGAAGCTGCCTTGCTCCACCAGCTGGCCGCGGGCCAGCACCATTATCTTGTCCATCTTGGTGAGCTGGTCGAGGCGGTGGGTGATCATCAGCAGGGTCTGGCCAGCCATCGCCTGCTCGAGGGTGGTCATGATGGCGCGTTCGGAGTGGCGATCCAGACTGGCGGTCGGCTCATCGAGCACCATCAGCTGGGTCGATTTGAGCAGGGTGCGCGCCAGGGCGAGACGCTGGGCCTGACCGACCGAGAGGCCGCCGGCCTGATCGCCGACCGGATAGTCGAGCCCCTTCTCCATGGCAAATTCCCACGCCTGCGCCCGTTTCAGGGCATCTTCCAGCTCGGCATCGCTGGCCGTTGGTTTGGCCAGCAGCAGGTTGTCGCGCAAGGAGGCGTGGAACAGCTGCGGGTTTTGCGAGAGCCAGCCCAGTTGCAGGCGCCACTGGCTCATGTCGAGGGTGGCAAGCTCCTGCCCGTTGACCTTGAGCTCACCACGATAGGGGGCAAAGCCGAGCAGGGCATTGACCAGCGAGCTCTTGCCTGCGCCGCTGACGCCGATGAGGGCGGTGCGCGAACCGGCTTCCAGGGTGAAATCGATAGGGCCGACCAGCACCTTGCCTTCGGCGCTCAGCACTTCAAGGGCTTTGGCTTCTACCTTGACCGGGCTGTCGGCATGGAACGGCGCCGTGCCTGCGGCCGGTTCGCTCACCTCGGCTTCGAGGAATTCAAGCAGCTGCTCGGCAGCGCCGATGGCCTGCGCCTTGGCGTGGTAGTGGGCACCCAGTTCCCGCAGCGGGGCGTAGAACTCGGGGGCGAGAAACAGCACGAACAGGCCGGTAAAGAGGGTGACTTTGACCCCATAGCTACCAAAGTTCAGATGGTCGATATAAGAGAAGCCGAAGTAGACGGCGACCAGCGCCACTGAAATAGCGGCGAAGAACTCCAGCACGGCGGTGCTCAAAAACGCCAGGCGCAGCACTTCCATGGTGCGCTCGCGAAAATCTTCCGAGGCGTCGCGAATGGCTTCACCTTCCGCCTGGGTACGCATAAAGAGTTGCAGCGTGCGCAGCCCCTTCAGCCGATCGAGGAAGTGACCGGAGAGACGAGCCAGCGCCTGAAAATTGCGGCGGTTGGCATCGGCGGCGCCCACACCTACCAGGATCATAAAGATGGGGATGAGGGGCGCAGTGCCCAGCAGGATCAGACCCGCCGCCCAGTTGACCGGGAACACGGCCACCAGAATGACAACCGGAATAAAGACGGCGATGGCCATCTGCGGCAGATAGCGGGAGAAGAAATCCTGCATGTTTTCAATCTGTTCCAGCAACAGGCTGGCCCAGCTACCGGCCGGGCGGCGCTGGATATAGGCAGGGCCGAGACGACTCAAGCGTGTGAGCACCAGTTGGCGGATGGTCTGGCGCACCGCGCTGCCCGCCTTGAAACTGGCCACTTCGCGGCCATAGGCCAGCGCCGCTTTGCCAAGCGTCACCAGCAGCAGGGTAATAAAGAGCGTGATGGATTGCTCAGGCGTTGAGTCTTCGATGATAAAGCCGTGCAACAGGGTCGCCAGCAGCCAGGCTTGCGCCACCATCAGAATGCCCTGGCCAAGGCCAAAAGCGATGGATATCGTGATCCAGCGGCGACCGTGACTCGATTGCTTGCGCAACCAGCCATAGAGACGTTTTTGCGTTTTTTTATCCATTACCACCATCCTCGCGTCGAGTGGCGCAAGACTATCCTTGCCGTTTGGCCTTGGCAACCTTGTAAATTATCTGTGTTGAAAATGTTTGATTGAAAAAGCAACCGTCTGTTCAATCCTTGTCCGAACAGATTGATTTATTGAAAAAAGTGGCAAAGGCGCCATTGCGCTCGGCGGCAAAATGCATATAGTAGGAGCCCTGACGCGGGTGTAGTTCAATGGTAGAACGGTAGCTTCCCAAGCTGCATACGTGGGTTCGATTCCCATCACCCGCTCCAAATTTCAGATGCCAGGCGGGCATCGTATAATGGCTATTACCTCAGCCTTCCAAGCTGATGATGCGGGTTCGATTCCCGCTGCCCGCTCCAGCTTCAAAGCGAAAAGCCCACTCCTGCGAGTGGGCTTTTCGTTTTTCATCTATCCTGTGCGCCGTTCGACGTCACGCTCACCGTTTCTCAGCTTTTAAGGCAAACCGCAGAGACAGAAAAGGCGCCCAAGGCGCCTTTTCAGATCAACAGCGTCGCGGGAGCTTATTCCTGCTCCAGCTCACCACAGAAACGGTAGCCTTCACCGTGGATGGTGGCGATGATCTCCGGAGTATCGTTGACGCTTTCGAAGTGTTTGCGAATGCGACGGATGGTCACATCGACGGTACGGTCGTGGGGCTTGAGCTCGCGGCCTGTCATCTTCTTCAGCAGCTCGGCACGGGTCTGGATCTGGCCCGGGTTTTCGCAGAAGTGCAGCATGGCGCGGAACTCGGAGCGCGGCAGCTTGAACATGTCGCCAGTCGGGCTGACCAGTGCGCGGCTGTTGATATCCAGCGCCCAGCCGTTGAACAGGTAGCGCTCAACCAGCTTCTTCTCTTCGCCACCGGCAGCCACGTTCATGGTGCGGCTCAGCAGGTTGCGGGCTCGGATGGTCAGCTCGCGCGGGTTGAACGGCTTGGTGATGTAATCATCGGCGCCGATCTCCAGACCCAGGATCTTGTCCACTTCGTTGTCACGGCCGGTCAGGAACATCAGGGCGATGTTGTCGTTCTCACGCAGCTCACGGGCCAGCAGCAGGCCGTTCTTGCCCGGCAGGTTGATGTCCATGATCACCAGATTGATGGTGTGGGAAGTGAGGGCCTGATGCATTTCGTCGCCGTTGTTGGCTTCGAGCACGATGTAGCCTTCGGCTTCAAAAATGCTTTTCAGGGTATTGCGTGTGACCAGCTCGTCTTCGACGATCAGAATGTGTGGTGTTTGCATGAGTATTCCCAGATTCTTATCAGTTAATTATCTTAAATTTAACACTCTTTGGCGTTTCAAACCGATTTCCTGACTGATCCTGAAAATTTATTACGTCATCCTGGGTATGAGAGTCAGGTCGGAATATCGCGAATTAGGCATCAGTACCGGCAAGTATCCCTGTGCCACTTATAGGTTCCCGACAAGTCTGGTCGAGCAGAGCCTGGAAAGGTCGTCCATTACGAAAGTGGCCGCATTTTATCAGTTAACAGGAGCATAACAACACTCTTTGCCGTCAGATAGCAACTTTTTAACTCTGATTTGATATAGGTCAAACCCTGGTACAGCAGCATCATACTTGGCCTGAACCGGGTTTTCGCCCCTACAAAATGTAATGGAATGTAACATGTGATTGACATGAATTTGTGGGAAAACTACAAGAAAATCTGCTTTATCGCGCCATTTGAGCCACCAGACTGGTCTGCCTTTGCCATCATCACAGCCTGGAATCCGGCCAGCCAGTGGGTCACACAACGACGCAATATGCGGCGGGAACGGGCGCTGTGGCGCCATCTGACCGTGGATTTGCAGGTGCCCGTGGTGGGGCCGTTTTGGGGATCTGACCCGGACGAACGCTGGCAGGAGTCATCGCTGGCGGTGGCGCTATCCCTGCCACAAGCCTGTCAGCTGGCTGCCCGTTTTGGCCAGAACGCTATCTACTGGGTGGAGGATGGCCAGCTCTGGCTGACACCAGTATTGACGGATAAATCAGCAGCTTGTCTGGGCAATATTGAATCCTTCTGGATTGCCAGAAACCTTGCCTGATGAAAGAATGAACACCTTCATGCATCTGAAAGGAATCAAATCATGCTGGATCTCCTGCCCGACCTCTGCGATCAACATGGCGACTTGCTGCAAGTGGCCGACCCGGTGTTTCAGGATTTTGGCGGCAAGGCCCTCTTTTATGGTCGCGCCGTAACGCTCTCCTGTTATGAAGACAACAGTCTGGTGCGGGATCTGGTGAGCCGCCCCGGTCACGGCAAGGTGATGGTGATCGACGGCGGCGGCTCGCTGCGCCGTGCGCTGCTCGGCGATCAACTGGCGGTCAAGGCGGTGGAGCAGGGGTGGGAGGGGATCCTGATCCACGGCGCGGCGCGGGATGTGGGCACCCTGGCGACATTGGCGCTCGGGGTCAAGGCGCTGGCGGCCTGTCCGGTCAAGACCGAGAAGCGAGGATTGGGAGAGCTTGGGGCTGTGGTCAGCTTTGCCGGTGTGACCATCCACGAAGGGGATTATGTCTATGCGGATCGCAACGGCGTGGTGGTGAGCGCCACGCCGCTGTTGTGATCATCAGAAATTGAAGCCGACCCCCAGACTCAGCGCCTGATCGGCAGTGATGGCGCTGACGCCGTAGTTGGCTGTGAGGGAGAGTCTGGGGGTCAGCAGCAGGCTGGAGTTGAGCTCCAGCAGGGTGCTGGCCTTGTTGAGATCGAGATGCTTGATCTGGCTGCCGATATTGAATGCCGGAGAGAGCTGGTAGCGTACCCCCGAACTCATATTGAAACCGGATGTGCGATTCTGATCCGCCACCGCCGGGCCCGCTTCCATAAAGAGGGTCACATCATCCACCACCGGATATTGATAGCCGCTATTGACCAGCCAGAGATCAAAACTGTCGCTGTGATGGCTATGGCCATTGAGCAACACACCCGAGTAACTTTTGACATAGAGAGACGGGTTGGATTGCGGCTGAACCACTGCCCAGTCGGCGGCCTGAACAGCCATGCTGGCGCAGGTTGCAAGCAGTGTGATGATGAGTGATTTGACCATTCGTTTCCCCTCCCTGGGTCCGGAACTGAGCCTAAGCATGGCACATGCCAGCTGGTAGTAAAGTGAAGGGAGATCACAATAAAATCCTTTGGCATGGGCGCCAGCCATGTTAAACAGGCTGCCGTATTGATGGCTCTAATCATTAAGAGGTGAATCCATGAACAAGAAACTGACTCTGCTGGCCGCGCTGGCACTGGGAGGCTGCGCAATGGCAACAGGTTCCAGCATGGCTCAACTGCAAGCATCCAGCTGGCAGCTGCAAGGCGCCACCGGCGATACCTTCACCCTGCAAGTGGTTGACGGCAAGGTGGCGGGCAAGGGCGGCTGCAACCGCTTTTTTGGCGGTATCACCAAGCAGGGTGACGGTGTCTTGACGCTGGGTGCCATGGGCTCCACTCGCATGATGTGCATCGGCGACGCCATGAACAAAGAGACCGAGTTCCTGCAAAAGCTGGAGAAGGTGGCAACTTACTCCATCAACGGCAACCAGCTGACTCTGAGCGATGCCAACAAGGCGGCCCTGCTCACCTTCAACGCTGTGCCAGCTGCCAAGTAAGGCACGCGTTCGTCTGATTGCCCCGACAGCTCTGACTGTCTGATACACGCCCTCCCTCTGGAGGGCGTCTGTTTATCTGCGATGAACCCTGTGTGGTCATCCGCGATTGTTGTTCACTCGTCGATTCTCCAGTCGGCCCGCTTTGATGCCAGAACCTCGTATCTTCGCTTCGGTACGTATCTTGATCATTTCAATAATTCTTGTATAGTTGAAATGAAAAGGTCGCACCAAGGGGAGTGAAGATGAACAAAGAGATGGCCACCAAGGTCTTTGAATCGCTGGCATCCGGCATCCGGCTCGATGTATGGCGGCTGCTGGTGAAGGCCGGGCTGGAGGGGCGGGTCGCGGGTGAACTGGCCAGCGAGCTCGATATTGCCCCCAATACCCTCTCGTTTCACCTCAAGGCGATGCTCAATACCGGTCTGCTGTCGGTGGAACAGGAGGGGCGTTTTCTGCGCTACCGCGCCAATATTCCCCTGATGCTGGATGTGATCGCCTACCTTACCGAGGAGTGCTGCGCCGGTCATCCCGAGGCGTGCGGCGTGATGCGTGCCGAGTCAGCCTGCTCCCCCCATGTTCTGCCTGCGCAGCCCTGCTGCAACAAGGAGTAATGCCATGTCCTCCATTCAGATTTTTGATCCCGCTCTCTGCTGCTCCAGCGGTGTCTGCGGTACCGAGGTTGATCAGGCTCTGGTCACCTTCGCAGCCGACCTTGCCTGGGCCAAAGAGCAGGGAGTGGCCATCGAGCGTTTCAATCTGGCCCAGCAGCCGATGCAATTTGCCGAGACACCTGCCGTCAGCGCTTTTCTGACCCACGCCGGGGAGGAGGGGTTGCCGCTGGTGCTGGTGGAGGGACAGGTGGTGTTGACCGGCCGTTACCCGAGCCGCAGCGAGCTGGCCCGTTATGCCGGGCTGCCTGCGCCACAAGCTGCCATCAAGGGGATCGTCAAGGGCGGCTGCTGCTCCGGCAGCGGTTGCTGCTGAGTCGTGACGCACCATTCGGGAGAGGCTATGTACCATTTTCTGACCAATCCACCGCCGTTTCTCTTCTTCACCGGCAAGGGCGGAGTAGGCAAGACCTCGCTAGCCTGCGCCAGTGCGGTGGCGCTGTGTGATATTGGCAAGCGGGTGCTGCTGGTCAGCACAGATCCTGCCTCCAACGTGGGGCAGGTGTTTGCCACCGAGATCGGTAATCGCGTCACCACCATCGCCGCTGTGCCCGGTTTGTCGGCGCTGGAGATAGATCCCCCGGCGGCGGCCAAAGCCTATCGGGAGCGGATCGTCGGGCCGGTGCGCGGCAAGTTGCCCGAGAGCGTGGTACGCAGCATCGAGGAGCAGCTCTCTGGCGCCTGTACCACCGAGATCGCCGCCTTTGACGAATTCACCGCCCTGCTGACCGACCAAACACTGCTGGCCGAGTATGACCATATCGTCTTTGATACGGCCCCAACCGGCCACACCATTCGGCTGCTGCAACTGCCGGGCGCCTGGAGCGAATTTCTGGAGCAGGGCAAGGGGGATGCCTCCTGCCTTGGCCCGCTGGCGGGGCTGGAGAAGCAGCGCAGCCAGTATAGCGACGCGGTCGCCGCCCTGGCTGATGCTGCCCGCACCCGGCTGGTACTGGTGGCGCGCGCCCAGCAATCCACTCTGCGGGAAGTGGCTCGCACCCACGAGGAGCTGGCTGCCATCGGCTTGCTGAACCAGCAACTGGTGATCAATGGCCTCTTCCCCGAAGGCGCCATTGCAGGAGATCCGCTGGCAATGGCGCTCTGGCAGCGCGAGCAACAGGCTCTCGCTCAGATGCCGCAAGGGATAAAGGGGCTGGCGCAGGATCATATCCCGCTGCTGGCCACCAATCTGGTAGGGATCGATAGTTTGCGGCTGTTGCTGCAATCAGAGGGAGCAGCCGCTCAATCCCCGACAGTACCGTCCACTGTCAAACAAGCCCAGCCCGAGTTGAGTTCGCTGCTGGACGAGCTGGCCGCCGATGGTCACGGCCTTATCATGCTGATGGGCAAGGGCGGGGTAGGCAAAACCACCCTGGCTGCCGCCGTGGCGGTGGAGCTGGCGAGCCGCGGTTTGCCGGTGCACCTCACCACCTCGGATCCCGCCGCGCACCTGAGCGAGACGCTGGCAGCTAGTCTGCCCCATCTGGAGGTGAGCCGCATCGACCCCCATGCCGAGACCGAACGTTACCGTGCCCAGGTGCTGGCCACCAAGGGAGCAGCCCTGGACGAGCAGGGGCGGGCACTGCTGGAGGAGGACTTGCGCTCCCCCTGTACCGAGGAGATCGCCGTGTTTCAGGCCTTCTCGCGCATTATTCGCGAGGCGGGCAAGCGCTTCGTGGTGATGGATACTGCCCCCACTGGCCACACCCTGCTGCTGCTTGACGCCACCGGCGCCTACCACAGGGAGATCGCTCGCCAGATGGGAAACAAGGGGCTGCACTTCACCACCCCCATGATGCAGTTGCAGGATCCCAAACAGACCAAGGTGTTGATTGTGACGTTGCCCGAGCCGACGCCAGTGCAGGAGGCGACCAATCTGCAGGCCGATCTGCGCCGGGCTGGCATCGAGCCCTGGGGCTGGCTCATCAACCACAGCTTGCAGCAAGCCGCGGTCAGCTCACCGCTGCTGCAACTGCGGGCCGAGCGCCAGTTACCCCATATCGAGGCAGTCGAGCAGCAACACGCCAGCCGCTACGCCGTGGTGCCACTGCTCGCCGAGGAGCCGGTGGGGCCCGATGCCCTGCGCCGCCTCTGCCAGTACCATTGAGTCGCCGCCCCGGTCTGCTGCCGGGCGGCTTGAATATGCCGTTACTTGTTATAAACCCGTGTTTTGAACCAATAGAAGATGCGAAATTGCGCCGCATCGGGAGCTGTGATGTCTGCAACATGTGATGCCAAGGCCGTGCCTGCCATCGGCTTTTTTGAACGTTATCTGACCGCCTGGGTCGCCCTCTGCATTCTGGTGGGGATTGGCCTCGGGCAAGGTTTGCCGGATCTCTTCAAAGCGATCGGTGCCATGGAGGTGGCCAAGGTCAACCTGCCGGTGGGGCTGCTGATCTGGGTGATGATCATCCCCATGCTGCTCAAGATCGATTTTGGCGCCCTGCATCAGGTGAAGGGGCATCTCAAGGGGATTGGAGTCACCCTCTTTATCAACTGGCTGGTCAAACCCTTCTCTATGGCCTTTCTCGGCTGGCTCTTTATCCGCGTGCTGTTTGCCGACTGGCTGCCAGCGGATCAGCTCGACAGTTACGTAGCGGGGCTGATCCTGCTGGCGGCGGCCCCCTGCACCGCCATGGTGTTTGTCTGGAGTCGCCTCACCAACGGCGATCCCTACTTCACTCTGTCGCAGGTGGCGGTGAACGACCTCATCATGGTGTTTGCCTTCGCGCCGCTGGTGGCGTTGCTGCTCGGGGTCTCCAGCATCGTGGTACCGTGGGATACCCTGCTCACCTCTGTGGTGCTCTATATCGTTATCCCGGTCATCATCGCCCAGCTGCTGCGCAAGGCTTTGCTGAAAAAGGGAGAGGACCATTTTGACGGCGTCATGACCCGCATCCAGCCCTGGTCGGTGGCCGCCCTGCTGCTCACTCTGGTGCTGCTGTTCGCCTTTCAGGGCAACGCCATCATTGAGCAGCCGCTGGTTATCGCCCTGTTGGCGGTGCCGATCTTGATCCAGGTGCTGTTCAACTCTGGCTTGGCTTACTGGCTCAACCGCAAGGTGGGGGAGAAGCACTCGGTCGCCTGTCCTTCCGCTCTGATCGGTGCCTCCAACTTCTTCGAGCTGGCGGTGGCCGCCGCCATCAGCCTGTTCGGCTTTCACTCCGGCGCGGCGCTCGCAACCGTGGTCGGGGTACTGATCGAGGTGCCGGTCATGCTGCTGGTGGTGCGCATCGTCAACGCCAGCAAACCCTGGTACGAAGCGGGGCTGAGCCGCTAACTGATGCAATCCATTTTCTATTCACTTGATTCATGAGAGACACGCAAATGAGTGCAATCACCATCTATCACAACCCGGAATGTGGTACCTCCCGCAACACCCTGGAGCTGATCCGTAACAGCGGTGTGGAGCCCACAGTCATCCACTATCTGGAGACGCCCCCCTCCCGTGACCAGCTGGTGGCGCTGATCGCCGCCATGGGCATGCCAGTGCGCGACCTGCTGCGCAAGAACGTGCCTCCTTACGAGGCGCTCGGACTGGCGGAAGATCGTTTCAGCGATGATGAACTGATCGATGCCATGCTGGCCCACCCTATCCTCATCAACCGGCCTATCGTGGTCACGCCCCTCGGCACCAAACTGTGCCGCCCATCCGAGGTGGTGCTCGATATTCTGCCCGATCAGCAAAAAGGGGCCTTCGCCAAGGAGGATGGCGAGCAGGTGGTGGATGCGAGCGGCAAGCGCCTCAAGTAATCATCTGAACGCTCAGGTACGGATTGAAACAGGGCCAGCTTCACGCTGGCCCTGTTTCGTTGTGTGAACAAGTTGAAAAAGTTACTGCGGCCAATCGTTTTACCGCTTTTTATGTGACGATGATCACTGTACCATCGCCGCCCGACCTGCCACCCGGCCGCATCTCCCCCTGCGACGGCGCTGGCGTCACCCGATACATGCTGTCACCCGGAACGTGAATGACCCCAGGATGGGACCCGCCACTAACCTGTAGGTTTGTGGTCTGCGTGTCGCGTGGGTCGGCACCTCTCCCGCCGGATCTCCCGCGACGCCTGTCTGCAGACTTGCCATATGAAACTCCTCTCTTCATAGGTGCAAGATGACACTGTTATTGAGTCTGGTCGGTATGCTGGCCCTGATGTTTATCGCCTGGCTGGCGAGTGAAAACCGCCGAGCCATCCGCTGGCGAACCGTGCTGGGTGCGCTCGCCCTGCAAACCGGTTTTGCTGCCCTGGTGCTCTATTTCCCCCCCGGACAAATCATGCTCGGTGCCATGAGCAATGGCGTCTCCGCCCTGCTCGGCTTTGCCGACAGCGGCATTCGCTTTGTGTTTGGCGATCTCGCCAGCAACGGCTTTATCTTCGCCGTGCGGGTGCTGCCGCTGGTGATCTTTATCAGCGCGCTGATTGCTGTGCTCTACCACTTCGGCATCATGCAGTGGGTGATCCGGGTATTGGGCGGCGCCATCCATCGCCTGCTCGGCACCAGCCGCGCCGAGTCACTGGTGGCCACCGGCAA
Organism: Aeromonas sp. 603607; assembly: GCF_049171595.1. Classification (NCBI taxonomy): domain Bacteria; kingdom Pseudomonadati; phylum Pseudomonadota; class Gammaproteobacteria; order Aeromonadales; family Aeromonadaceae; genus Aeromonas; species Aeromonas sp. 603607. Next base: position 28,456 of record NZ_JAAKOV010000007.1, on the reverse strand, counting down.
TATCTTCCTGTCGCAAGGGGAGTCGCCGCTGCTTATTCGCCCCTTCCTTGCCGGCATGACCCGCTCTGAACTCTTTGCGGTGATGACCTGCGGCATGGCCTCGGTGGCGGGCTCGGTGCTGGGCGGTTACGCCGGTCTGGGGGTGGATCTTAAATACCTCATCGCCGCCTCCTTTATGGCGGCGCCCGGTGGCCTGCTGATGGCCAAACTGCTGGTGCCGGAGCAACAGCAGGTGAGCGATCAGACCGAGATCACCCTCGACAAGAGCGACTACAGCAACGCCATCGACGCGCTGGCGGGCGGCGCCATGGGCGGCATGAAGATCGCCGTGGCCATCGGTACCATCCTGCTCGCCTTTGTCAGCGTCATCACCATGATCAACGCTGGCCTCACCGCCGTAGGCGAGTGGTTCGGCTGGGCCGATCTCTCCCTGCAGCAGCTGCTGGGCTATCTGTTTGCTCCGGTGGCCTGGCTGATTGGCGTGCCCACCAGCGAGATGATGGCGGCAGGCTCCCTGATTGGTCAGAAGGTGATCATGAACGAGTTCGTTGCCTATCTGGACTTTGCCAATATCAAGGCAGATCTGAGCGCCCACACCCAGATCATCATCACTTTCGCCCTCTGTGGTTTCGCCAATCTGGGCTCTATTGCAGTGCAGCTCGGCTCCATCGGCACCATGGCACCGGAGCGCCGCCACGATGTGGCCAATATGGGCTTCAAGGCGGTACTGGCGGCGACCCTCGCCAACCTGATGAGTGCCACCCTGGCCGGGATCTTTGTCTCGCTGGCCTGATAGCGTGAGGTAATAGCCGGCTAGCCGGCGGCTCAAACAAAAGACCCCCTCTTACCGCTGGGCAATAGGGGGTCTTTTTATTGGTTTCGCCGGTTGGGCAACTGCGCTGCCTGCCTTTGAAAATGGTAGTAGCACTGCTTAACGCCATTTCGGCGCAGTGCCAGATAATCCGGTTCGGCGATGAGATCTGCTCCAGCATGGGACTACGCCAAACCGGGTTACTGCGTATGCCTTTATCACCTTTTTGGCGGGGGACGTGGGCCTCGTTGCGTTTCGCGTAACGGGGCGGCAGCCGCTGCTACAGCGTGTCACCGTGCAGAATGAATAGTTTTTTAGATTGAATGTTGCATATTCAATCGATTATTTAGTTGGGCGTTTGGGGGATGAGTGGTGTCTGAATAGGGGAGCAGGTTGGCCAATGCGCCGTCAGCCAGTCTTTAAGCGGTCATACAAAGGAGACACTCTGATGGAAACACTTGACCTTAACATCGACACCATGCGCGAAGAGTTCCAGCTTCAGGAGCGCAAAAAAGCCCAAGAGAAGTGGCAAGCCCGAGTCGATGAGCTGCAACAGTTGCGGGGTGGGGAGAGACAACCGGAGGAGCAGGAAGAGTAGTGCTCGTTCCCGGGCGAAAGTTGAGGTAGCGAACGCTTTGTATCGGCTACCCGTGATCTGCCACCGATAAAAAAACCACCGACCTTTTGCAGGTAGGTGGTTTTTTTATGGATTGCGGTCGATTGGATGGCCTGACTTCCGGGCCGATCAATGGGAGCAAATCCAGGGGCGTAGGGATGCGACTAATTCGAATGGGTGACGGGCTCTTCGGAGAGCAACTCGTTGACGAGTCCAACGGCTAGATGAATATTCGACTCCATCTTGTCGCCGTCCACTGCGTTCGCTTTCCATGATTCGGGGGCTTCGGGGTGTGGCCCGGAAACCGCCACCTTGCCTTTGCCATATGAGCTGATCAACGCGGCAATATGATGGTTTTGAAAATGGGCGATAACCTTGACCTGCTCGGGGCTTGGCACCGGCGTAAATTGCGGGCCGGCCTGGTAATACATCTGGCGCTCTTCACCAAACCAGGTGATCGGGAAGATCCTGGCGCTAAAGTCGCCGTCATAATCATCGGATGTCGCAGGAACAAGGCCCAGCGCCGGCACAAAGCCTTCGTCCTCAGACCAGCCGGTGGATGCCACAAAGGCACCCCCACAGATCCCGAGGTAGTGGCCACCGCTTAGCAAATAGGTTTTTAACGCCGAACGCGCTTGCGGGGTAAACGCCTTGAGGAGCGGCTCCACATCGTCCTCAGTGCCGCCAACGATAAACACCCTGGCATTATCTAGCTCTGCGGGCAGCTCCCCGATATTGGAGAGATACCTCACTGGCAAGCCCACCTGCTTGACCACATCTGCAATCGCTCTGGTGCTATCCCCATCAGAAACCGGCCCGTTATAGATCAGCGCGTACGGCTCTTGCTGCAGCTGCGCAGAGGCGGCCTCTGCCATGCATCCTGTCATTAACCAAAGGCTGATAACGCTCGCAATCCGCACGACGCTTTTTGGTACATTCATCGTTGCCACTATCCCTGTGATGTGAACCGAAGAGACTACTTATCACGATCCCGTTCTGTATGTCAGCCGCTGTTAAATGAACATTTCAAGTTAACGTGCCAAGGCTGATTGGGCCTGCGTTCGACACACAGCGAACGAGCCAATACAGAGGGACAAACCACAGGATTTCGGCCCCTGCTTCGGAGCGCGTGCAACCGCCGTCTCACATCTTCCTGTGTGACGCCTCTTCTGGCTGATGGATAAGGATTCGAGGGGGAAACCAGCAACATAAGAGGGCGCACTTCACCTTCACTTCACCGAGCGGGGGTAGGGTAGGCTCACGTTTTCAGTTGGAGCTTCACTCTATGCCCACCATCGTCACCCACGCTGCCGTACCTCTCTGCCTTGGACTGGGGCTTGGCAGCCGGATTATCCCGCCGCGCCTGCTGCTGGCAGGGATTGCCATCGCCATGCTGCCCGATGCCGATGTGCTCGCCTTCAAACTGGGGGTCGCCTACGGCCATGTCTTTGGCCACCGTGGCTTTACCCACTCACTGCTGTTCGCCTTTGCCCTGCCCACGCTGGCCATGCTGTGTCACCGTCAACTTAGGGCAAGCGCCACCACTGTCTGGTCGTTTCTGCTGATCTCGCTACTCTCCCACAGCTTGCTCGATTCCCTCACTACCGGCGGCAAGGGGGTTGGCTGGCTCTGGCCGTGGCGTGACGAACGTTTCTTCGCCCCCTGGCAGGTGATCCGGGTCGCCCTCTTTAAGCTGGAGGCCTATCTCACCGCCCGAGGCGAGGCGGCGATCCTCTCCGAGCTCTACTGGGTCTGGCTGCCGGGGGTTGTAGTGATGCTGGTATTGATGGGATGGCGGGTGTGGGGCAGGGGCCCTAGGGGATGCTGAGACTGGTGGCCAAGTGATGAAGATAGTCATAACTGTGCCACTGTATGGCACAGAGAGCGAGTAGGGCTGATGCTCCCAAGGCACCCTGATCCCGGTGTCGGAGCAATACACGCAATGCATGTATTATGCAGAGACCCAAGATCGTCAGGTAAATGATGGCTAATGCCACTTCAATTAAATCCGATATACCGTATGTATCATTCGGATTGTGATAAAGCTGGTCATAGCCAAAGGCGCGAAATCCGGGTCTGATCAGAAACAAGGAAAAGCAGAGGGTGGCCAAAATTCTTGTTTTTTGTTTTGTTTTTTCCATGTAGTAGTCAGTGCCGAGACGGAGATGGGGGGAAATAGGAGCCCCTATCGTTTCGGTGGTTGAACTTCTTCATGCGGCTGACTTGTGAATGTGCTCAGCGGCTTTCACTGCACTATCAGTGCTAAAAACTGAAATGTTCTCTTGCTCAGCGACTTCTTGTACTAACTCCAAGTTGCTCTTTATATTCTCGATTGATTTTTTGGGAATCGTTGGATCTGTAAAAGAGGGGCGCCCAATAATTATCTCGAATTTTTGTGGCTTTATAAGGATCTGAGATTTTTTAAATGTCTCTAGATCAAGAAGTTTTGCTTTCACAAAATTGAGTGATGAAGATATGTTTGTTGGAACTAGTAGTGCAAAATTGGATGCGTATATGTCATTAGAGAATCCGAAAGTAGTATATATTCCACTGTCACCAATCTTAATTTTCCTTTTAAGAAAGGCGGTTAGGTCAGGATTGATAACTCTAAGCTCTTCAGCTATATCGGTAGCCCACCGAGATGAATATTTTCTCGCTTGGCCATCCTCATTATCTCTATCTGCCTCTAGTGATAAAGTGCTTAAACTTGCTGAGAGTCTTATTGCCTGCCTGAGAATTCCGTTCAAATCATCATCTGATGCACTGACCGCATTTCCACATATAACACCTTCGAATGGTGCATTCCAACCAATTAAATTGCCGTTATCAATAATATGTTTTTTGGCTGAGGATATAAGCCAATCAATCATATTCTTGATGTTTTTTGACTGTGCACCATATAGGCAATCAAGCAGTTCGCTACGGATCGCTTGTATTACGTTGAATTCAGACGAAGCACCAATAGCTACAACGGCGACAGTTACGCGCTCGCCAGAGCCTACAATCGGTTCCAAGTAGATAGCATGCCATACGCCTTTATAGGTGGGGAGTTCAGGAAATATACTATTAAGAACACTCATAGTGCCAGTTCCTGTTGTTGTAAACATAACCTTTGTTCTAAAAGAGTATTGAGCATACAAGATCTTTCTTCAAGGAAATCTATCACAGCGACAACGTCCTCATCACTTAAATATGATGTGCCATACGTTTTTTCAGAGATTAGAGTGAATGGTATATTTGAGTATTGTGGTGTTATATTAGACTGCGCATCTCGGTTAATTTTATATTTTTCAAACTCACTTTTGGGTTTGTAAAAACTATCTATTATTATGTTTTTTTCAGAGATGTGGTTTGATTTACATCCCTTTGGAATAGATAGTCCATGGTCTATAAAAACGAAATCACTAGAGCCGTCAAATAATATATTTCCACCATGTCTATCTGGATTCGCTATCCACTCGTCAAAAACACCAATGTTAAGTGTTTTTTTGAACTCTGAAAGTTTATCTATTAGCTCATCGTTGAGCCCTCTCCTTTTTAAACTAGGATAAGCGGAGTCTTCAGAACCAAAGGCTAATTTATACTCTCCTAGTGGAATGCTATTCAATGCATCATGGTCTACTTTGACGATTAATGGTAAAGGAATTGGTAATCCAAGTGCTCGGCCAATAATCGCACAGACACACTCAATGTAAATTTCTCTTTCTGGAATTAATTTGACATATGCAACTATCACTTCTTTATGCGTTTTTACATGAGCTTTAAATGTTGCGTTTATATTGCCATTGTCGTTGATGGGCTTGCCTCCAGGAAGCATAGTCCCTACTTTAACTTGTTCAATATCAACTTTCATATACTTTATCCGAAGAAGTGTGGCATATATTTATATTTTATTAGTGATCATAAAGTTAATCATAACTTTTATTTAATATGATATCTCGTATGTTGGACTAAAAATATTAGAGTAGTGCTGACGAAGTGAAGCCCAACGTTTACCGAGAAATATATCGGTAAATCAATTTTTGTGGATCAATCACATCCTTATTTATCTCGCTCTGTTTGGCGCAATAATGCTCGTCTGTTGGACTTCGCTATAGGCTGCGCCAACCTGTAAAAACTACGCTACCGCCCCTGAGTGACAGCCCCCAGTTTGCTGCTGTTAACCTGCGAGATAGCAACAATCGCTGTAATGGCGTTCTTCCGAGAGGTTGATTGTCATTCGGGTATCTTAAGGGGGCTGGTGGCGCGTTGAGAAGCGTGTTTTGGCGGGAATCAGTGCTGGATCAATAAATTAGTCATCAGTAGTATTCAATTTGAGCAAATTCGGTTGCCGTAGCTTCCCCTCACCCCAGCCCTCTCCCAAGGGGAGCGGGGGCTTGTTCACTGTTGCACGGTCGCCTCAGGCGGGCACGGTTTTGATCCCCCTCTTATTCGCTGAGGCGAGTCCTCTTGTCCAGGCCGCGAGGCAGGACGCCGAGCGAGCTGCGTTGGGCTATGGGCAAAATCGGGAAAGGGCGAGCACCGCTCGACCCGATTTGGCGCGAGAACACGGATGTTCGAAGCGGGCTTTGGGCGAAGCCATGGATGGCGGAGGCCAAAGGCCCATCGGCGCGTGCCGTTTGACAAGAGGGTGAGCCGAAGGTACCCGACGTCAGTCGGGCGAATAAGCGGAGGAGAAGACTTTTGGTGTGATTTGCTAAAGAGAGCGGGTCTTTCCAAAGTCACTCGCCCCAGCCCGAAGGGCGGGCGAAACTCTGTCGAGGGCGGCGCCCTCGTGTCCTGCGTGGCGAAGCCGCGCCATAGCATCAGCATCAATTCCGCGAACGTCTGATTACGCTTCGCTAATCAGACCTACAAGGGTGGCACCAACCAGGGATGGTGGATAACAAAGGGAGCCCGCTTGGGCTCCCTTGCTTGTCATGGGGGTGGGCGTTTGACTGAACGCTTAGCGCAGGGTCGCCGCCTTCATCCCTTCCACAAACTCTTTCAGACGGGTGAGCATATGTTCCGGGTTTTGGTGGTGGGTCTCGATGATCTTCACCACGGCGGAGCCGGAGATGGCACCGGCGGCGCCAGCGGTAATCGCTTCACGCACCTGAGCCGGCTCGCTGATGCCAAAGCCGAGCAGGGCGGGGGGGGCGTTGAACTCGCGCAGGGTGTTGATCAGCCCCTCCACCGGCATGCCGGCCTTGGTCTCGGCACCGGTGACGCCGGCGCGGCTCACCAGATAGGTGTACCCATTGCCGAGCTCCGCCACCTGTTTCAGGGTCTCGGCGTCGCCATTGGGCGGGGCGATAAAGATGCTGTCGATGCCGAACTTGTCGGCGGCCGCCTTGTAGGGGGCGCACATCTGCACCGGCACGTCGGCGACCAGCACCGAGTCCACGCCCGCCTGCTGGCACTTCTCGTAGAAGCCGTCAATTTTGCGCACATAGACCAGGTTGGCGTAGACCAAGAGGCCAATGGGCAGCTGCGGGTACTTGGCGCGGATGCGGCCAAGCAGCTCGAAGCAGTCGTCCGGGGTGGTGTGGCTGGCAAACGCGCGCAGGGCGGCGCCCTGAATGGTGGGGCCGTCCGCTACCGGATCGGAGAAGGGAATGCCGAGTTCGAGGGCATCGGCGCCCCCTTCGACCAGCGCATCGACGATGGCTAGCGACAATTCGGGGGTGGGGTCACCCAGCATCACGAACGGCACAAAGGCGCCCTGATTGGCCGCGTCCAGACGGGAGAAGAGTTGTGCGTAACGGTTCATGACAATGTTCCTTCTTTCTCGAAAATGTCAGCGACGGTGAAGATATCTTTGTCGCCACGGCCGGAGAGGTTGACGATGAGCACCTGCTCTTTTTCCGGTTCACTGCGGGCCATCTTGAGGGCGTGGGCCAGCGCGTGGGAGGACTCCAGCGCCGGTATGATGCCTTCGGATTTGGCCAGCTCCTGGAAGGCGTCCAGCGCCTCTTTGTCGGTCACCGAGGGGTACTCGGCGCGGCCGATGGCGGCCAGGTGGGCGTGCTGCGGGCCGACGGAGGGGAAATCCAGCCCCGCCGAGACAGAGTAGGACTCCTGGATCTGGCCCTGATTGTCCTGCATCAGGTAGGAGTGCATGCCAAAGAAGACCCCCTTGCTGCCGTGACCGAGCGGCGCACCGTGCTCGCCACTCTCGATACCGTGACCACCCGGCTCGACGCCGATGAGGCGCACCGACGGCTCATCGATAAAGTCGGCAAACATGCCGATGGCGTTCGACCCGCCGCCGACGCAGGCGATCACCGCATCGGGCAGCCGCTCTTCCTTCTCGAAGCACTGGGCCTTGGCCTCTTCGCCGATCATCTTCTGGAACTCCCGCACGATAGTGGGGAAGGGGTGTGGGCCGGCGGCGGTGCCGAGCAGGTAGTGGGCCGACTCGTAGTTGGCTGCCCAGTCGCGCAGCGCCTCGTTGCAGGCATCTTTGAGGGTGCTGGAGCCTGAGTGCACCGGAATGACGGTGGCGCCCATCAGCTTCATGCGAAAGACGTTGGGCTTTTGGCGCTCGCAATCCTTGGCACCCATATAGACCCGGCACTTGAGGCCGAGCAGGGCGCAAGCCAGCGCAGTGGCCACGCCATGCTGACCAGCGCCGGTCTCGGCGATGATCTCGTTCTTGCCCATCCGCTTGGCCAGCAGCGCCTGACCCAGCACCTGGTTGGTCTTGTGGGCGCCGCCGTGCAGCAGATCTTCACGCTTCAGATAGAGTCGGGTCTTGGTGCCCTTGGTCAGATTGCGGGTCAGGGTGAGCGGAGTCGGGCGACCGGCATACTCGGTCAGCAGGGACTGAAACTCGGCGATAAAGGCCGGATCATCCTTGGCGTCGACAAAGGCTTTCTCCAGCTGGAGCAGGGCCGGGATAAGGATTTGGGGTACATACATACCGCCAAATTCACCGAAAAACGGGTTGAGCAGGGTCATGGCTTCTTCCTTGTATTAGCTAAATCGAAATATCAAAAAGGGTTGCGTTACAGGTTGCGCAGTGCGCCGAAGGCGGCTGCAATCTTGTGCGCATCCTTCTGGCCCGGGGCACTCTCCACCCCGGAGTTGAAATCAAGTCCGAGGCAGCCCACTTGCGCCGCCTGCAGGGCGTTGTCGGGATTAAGGCCGCCCGCCAGCATCAGCTTGGCTTTATCGAGCGTGACCAGCAGGGCCCAGTCGAACGCCTGACCTGTGCCGCCGCTCTGGCTGCCGACTTTGGTATCCAGCAGCAGCCGATCCGCCGGGTAGTCGAGGGCGGGCAGCGGCTCGCCGCTTGTGACTCCGATTGCTTTCCAGATCTGGCAGCCAGCGGGCAGCAGCGGCCGCAGTTCCTCGATATAGGCAGCATCCTCATCCCCATGCAGTTGCACCGCGGCGAGCCCCAGCGCATCCACCGTCTTGGCAATGGTGGCGGGCTGGGCGTTGCGAAATACCCCGACGTAGGAGAGCGGTGCGCCCGCCATCACGGCGCGGGCGGCGGGGATGTCCACATAACGCGGGCTTTTCGCCACAAAGATAAGACCGCCAAACACCGCGCCCGCCTGATGGGCAGCGGCGGCATCCTCGGCGCGGGTGAGGCCGCACACCTTGTTTTGGCCCAGTACCAGCTTGCGCACTGCGGCTTCCAGATCCGGCTCGGCCATCAATGACGAGCCCACCAGAAAGCCCTTGGCGTAGTGGCGCAGATCCGCTACCTGGGCGCGGTGATTGATGCCGGACTCGCTGATCACCACCCGATCGCTCGGAATATCTTTGGCCAGCTGTTTGGTGCGGTTGAGATCGACGCTCAAGTCGCGCAGATCCCGGTTGTTGATGCCAATCACCGGCGCCCCCAGCGCGATGGCGCGGGTCAGCTCCTCCTCATTGCTTACCTCGGTGAGTACGCCAAGGCCCAGCTCTTTGGCCACCGCGAACAGGGCACGATAGCCCTCGTCGGTGAGCACCGAGAGCATCAGCAGGATGGCGTCCGCCTGATAGTGGCGGGCCAGATAGACCTGATAGGGGTCAATCATGAAATCCTTGCAGAGCACCGGCTGCGATACGCGGCTGCGCACCCGCGGCAAAAAGGCGAAATCCCCCTGAAAGAACTTCTCGTCGGTCAGCACCGAGATGGCGGTGGCGTATTTGCCATAGATGTCGGCGATGGCCTCCGGGCTGAAGTCATCGCGGATCAAGCCCTTGGAGGGTGAGGCCTTCTTGCACTCCAGAATAAAGCGGGTGGAGCCCGCCTTGAGCGCCCCGACGAAATCCCGATCGCTCGGGGTCAGCGCGCTCTGGAAGCTATCCAGCGGTTGGGCCAGCTTGCGGGCGGCAACCCACTCCTGTTTGGCCGCCACGATCTTGCCGAGGATGGTCTGGCTGATGGAGGCCATGTTCAGAAAAGCATGGGGGGCAATAAGGTCTGACATCTCGTTATCCTTGCGAAACTGGCTCTTGCCCTGCGGGCGTTCTGAATGACTGTTGTGCAACGTGGTGGCTGACATCATGCCTCCTGATTGCCCGCTTCCTGATGGCTCAAAGTAGCCAGCTGAGCGGCCAGATCCGCAGCCTTGCCGCTCGCCAGCACTGCCAGCACCTCGACCGCTGCGCTCTTGAGATCGGTCGCCTTGCCCGCCATCAGCAGCAGCGGTGCCACGTTGGCGGCGATGGCGGCGTTGTGGGCCGGGGTGCCACGCCCTTCCAGAATGGCGGCGGTGATGGCGCGGTTCTCTTCAGGCTCACCACCCTGAATGGCGCTGACCGGATAGGTCTCGAGGCCAAAGTCAGCCGGGGTGAGCAGAAACTCGCGGATTTCGCCGTCACGGATCTGGGCCACCTGGGTCGGGCCGTGGATGGCAATTTCATCCAGCCCGGCGCCGTGAACCACCATACCGGTTTTCAGCCCCAGTGCCAGCAGGGTTTCTGCGATGGGGCGCACCAGCTCGGGGGCATAGACCCCCATCAGCTGATAGGTGGGGCGAGCGGGGTTGATGAGCGGCCCCAGCACGTTGAACAGGGTGCGGGTCTTGAGGGCCTGACGCACCGGCATGGCGTGGCGCACGCCGGCGTGGTACTGGGGGGCGAACAGGAAGCAGATGCCGAGCTCATCCAGGCAGCGGCGCGCCTGCGCCGGGCTCATGTCGAGCTTGATGCCCATCTTGTCGAGCAGATCGCTCGAACCCGACTTGCTCGAGACCGAGCGGTTGCCGTGCTTGGCCACTTTCAGGCCGCAGGCGGCGGCGACCAGCGCCGAGGTGGTGGAGACGTTGATGGTGTTGAGGCCATCGCCACCGGTGCCGACGATGTCGCAGAACTCGTAATCCGGACGCGGGAAGTCGCGCGCTTCTGCCAAGAGGGCCTCGGCGGCGCCGGCGATCTCCTCCGGGGTCTCCCCCTTGATCTTGAGGGCAGTCAGCAGGCTTGCGAGCACGATGGGGTCCACTTCGCCACGTACCACCTGACCGAAGGCGTCGCGGGTACTTTCACGGCTCAGAGACTGACCCTGATAGAGGGTGTTGAGATGTTGATGCATGTTGGTCTCCTTACCTTAACGCACGCTGCTTTCTGGGCGGGTGATATGGGCGAGCGCCTGAGTCAGCAGACGGGCCCCTTCCGAGGTCATGATGGATTCCGGGTGGAACTGGAAGCCCAGTACCCGCTCATCCTGCTGCTCGATGGCCATGGGCATGCCTTGATAGTGGGCAATCACCGTCAGCTCTTCCGGTACATAGGTAGCGACCAGCGAGTGGTAGCGGGCCACTGGCAAGGGGCTTTGCAGCCCCGCGAAGGCGCCGTGGCCGTTGTGCTCAATCAGGGAGCGCTTGCCGTGGACGATCTCGCCCGCCGCGCCGACGGTGCCGCCGTAGGCTTCGCACAGGGCCTGATGGCCGAGACAGATGCCGAGGATGGGTACCTGACCGCGGGCCAGCTTGATGAGGTCGATGAGGCAACCCGCCTCATGGGGGGCACCCGGGCCCGGTGAGAGCACCAGCACGGCGTCCCCTTTGCAGGCGGCAATTTCGCTCATGATGCGGCTGGCCGGCAGGCTGTTGCGGTAGATCCGCACCGGATAACCGAGGGAGCGGAACTGATCGACGAGGTTGTAGGTAAATGAATCGAAGTTGTCGAGCAGGAAGATATTAGTCATGGCTCACGTCCTTATGTTGCTCCTGCTGGGCGCTCAGGGCTTGCAGGGAGGTGCCATGGCTGGCAGCGATGGCGGCCAGCACGGCGGCCGCCTTGGCGCGGGTTTCGTCCGCTTCGGCTTGCGGCTTGGAGTCATAGACCACACCGGCACCGGCCTGCACGTGGGCCACGCCCTCTTTGACAAAGGCGGAGCGGATGACGATGCAGGTATCCATCTCGCCAGCACCGTTGATGTAGCCGACCGCGCCGCCGTAGCTGCCGCGGCGCTTGCCTTCCACCATGCGAATAAGCTCGCTGGCGCGGATCTTGGGGGCGCCGGTGAGGGTGCCCATGTTCATGCAGGCCTGATAGGCGTGCAGGGCGTCAAGGTCGGAACGCAAGGTGCCGACCACCTTGGAGACCAGATGCATCACGTGGCTGTAGCGATCCACTTTCAGCAGCTCCTTGACGTAGCGGGTGCCGGGCTCGGAGATGCGGGCGATGTCGTTGCGGCCCAGATCTACCAGCATCAGGTGCTCGGCCACCTCTTTCTCGTCCTGACGCAGTTCCAGCTCGATGCGGCCATCGAGATCCCGGTTGATGCTGCCATCCGGGTTGAAGCCGCGGCGGCGGGTACCGGCGATGGGGTACATCTCCACATCGCGGCTGGCGGCGCAGAATTTCACCGCGCTCTCCGGCGAGGCGCCAAACAGGGTGAAGCCCTCATCCTGTACGTAGAACATGTAGGGGCTGGGATTGGTCTGCTTGAGGCGGCGATAGGCGGCCAGGGGGCTTGGGCAGGGCAGGGAGAAGCAGCGGGACGGCACCACCTGAAAGATGTCGCCACGGCGGATAAAGCCCTTGAGCTTCTCCACCTCGGCGCAGAACTGCTTGTCGCTCTTGTCCACGCTCATGCCACCGGTCAGGGGCTGGGTGGTCAGCTCGGCGCAGAGGGGTTGCTGGCAAATCTGTTTGAAGTCGGTGAGTCGCTCGGTCAGGCGGGTGTATCTGTCTTCAACCTGGCTTTCGTCGCTGTCGCCGCCAAAGATGCATGCCAGCAGTTGAGTGGTGCGCTCGATATGGTCGATGGTGATCAGGGTTTCGGCCACATAGAAGCAGTAGTCGGGGCAGTCGTTGCTCCCCTCCGGCACTTCGGGCAGATCTTCAAAGGAGGCGATCAGGTCGTAGGCAAAGCTGCCCGCCATAAAGAGCGCTTCTTTGCCGAGCTGGCAATCAAGCTCCCGCTGCAGGGTGCGCAGCACGTCCAGCACGCTGCTCCCCTTGAGGCGGGAATCTTCGTCCAGCTCCCGATCGGAGGCCGGGAAGTCGAGCTGCAGCTCGCCATCTACCAGCGAGCGGGCCACCACCGCAGGCAGCCGCTCGGCCAGCAGGCTCTGCAACTGGGCGCCGTTGTCGTTCAGGCTGCGTACCCGCACGGTGCGACCACGGCACTCGATGCGCAGGCAAGCATCGACCAGCAGCAGGCTCTGTTTGCCTGCCTTGGAGTCGATCTCCACCGATTCCAGCAGCAGGTTGTTGGGGCGGCCCTGACAGAGGCGGGTATAGAGCGCCAGCGGATCGGTCACATAGGGGGCGTTGAGTTTGAGGGTATCGAATTCACCCAGAGGAAGGCGATGTGTGGCTGTCATAGTGCGTTCCCTTGCGTGTGATGCGTTTTACCGATGTTCATGACTTTGAATTCCTTAGAAATTTTATTGGTCCGGGGTGGCTGGTTCAGGGGCGCCATCGCCAGGTCAGCTTGCTTGTCTGAATTCTCGGTTTCATCACAGGTCCATTTGCCGGATAATAAAAAAGCCCGCTGGGGTCAGCGGGCTTTTTCTTTGGGTTCTTAATTTGCTGTCAGATTACAGGTACAGCAACGACCACACGCCCGCATGTCAGGGAGTGTGCCACCACCAGATGGTCAGGATGGAAGTCGTTTGCATGATAAAGTCCTGTAAAAAGATGTTTGCAATGAAGTGCCTACAGAAAACGATAAAGCCGCGGCCAAGTCAAGTCGCTTTTTAGTCTTCTTTCACCGATTTGCCATGAATGGTGACCTGACCACGAGAGCGGAATAACCTGATGAGATTCGATCTTCACTGCCATACCACTGCCTCCGACGGGGTGCTGAGCCCAGCCGAACTGGTGCGCCGCGCCGCCGAAAAACAGGTCGAAGTGTTAGCAGTTACTGACCACGACACCCTCGCCGGGCTTGATGAGGTGCGTCGCACTATCGAAGCCGAGCAACTGCCGCTGCGACTGGTGAGCGGGGTCGAGATCTCCACCGGCTGGGAGCATCACGAAATTCATATCGTGGCGCTGGGGGTGGATGAAAAAAATCCGCAGCTGACCGACTTTCTGGCCGGTCAGCTGGCCCGTCGCGAGGCGCGCGCGCTGGAAATCGGGCGTCGTCTGGAGAAGTGCCTCATTCCCGGCACCTATGAAGAGGCCAAGGCGCTCGCCGGTGACGCCGCCGTGACCCGTGCCCACTTTGCCCGGGTGCTGGTGGCACGCGGGGTAGCCGACAACATGCAGAAGGTATTCAAAAAGTACCTGAGCCGTGGCAATAAAGGGTATGCCCCGGCCGAGTGGCCCGAGATGAGCGAAGCCATCGCTGCCATTCATGCCGCCGGTGGGCTGGCGGTGCTGGCCCACCCCAGCCGTTACGATCTCACCGCCAAGTGGATCAAGCGGCTGCTGGTGGCTTTCAAGGCCGCCGGTGGTGATGCCATGGAGGTCTCATTGCCCCAGCAGAGCCCGCAGGAGCGAGCCAATCTGGGCCAGTGGGCCAAGGATCACGACCTCTATATCTCGGTGGGATCGGATTTTCACTTCCCCTCCAACTGGACCGAGCTGGGCCGCCACCTCTGGCTGCCAAAGGAAGGCATGCCCGTCTGGCTTGCCTATCCCGGTCACTTTGGGCTCACCACCGAACAACATGCCGAGCTGCTGGCGAGTCGATAACGGCATCAGCGAAGCGGCCACAAACAGGTTAAGGTAGTGTCATGGGTCTTTGACCCGTGACCATACGAGCGGGCAGGTATTGCTGCCCCCATTGCGAGAACAAGCTATGAGTCAGCATTTCTACGTACATCCGGAAAACCCCCAGGCCCGACTGATCGGTCAGGCGGTACAGATCATCCAGAACGGCGGCGTGATCGTCTATCCGACCGACTCCGGTTATGCGCTGGGTTGCCAGATGGGTGACAAGGGCGCGCTGGAGCGCATCTGCCGCATCCGTCGCCTTGATGCCAACCACGACTTCACCCTGGTGTGCCGCGATCTCTCCGAGATCGCAACCTACGCCAAGGTCGACAACAGCGCATTTCGCCTGATCAAGAACAACACCCCGGGCGCTTACACTTTTATCTTCAAGGCGACCAAAGAGGTGCCGCGCCGCCTGATGAACGAGAAGAAAAAGACAATCGGTATCCGTATTCCGGACAACAAAATAGCCCAGGCGCTCTTGGAAGCACTCGGCGAGCCGCTGCTCTCCACCACATTGATCCTGCCAGACTCCGAGATGGCCGAGTTTGACCCGGAAGAGATCTTCGACAAGTTGGGCAAGCAGATCGATCTGGTGGTCAACGGCGGCTATCTGGGCGAGCAACCCACCACAGTAGTCGATTTCTCTGACGACGAGCCGGTATTGCGTCGTCGCGGCGCCGGGGATCCGACCCCGTTTGAGTGATGTCGCTGAACCGGTGACAGTCCCTTCCGCCGAGACGGGGACTGGCGCCGCGCTACCCATCGCGAAAGTCCTGGGGCAGCCCTATCACGAGCTGCCTCAGGACCTGTTCATCCCGCCCGATGCGCTGGAGGTGTTCCTCGATACCTTCGAGGGGCCGCTGGATCTGCTGCTCTATCTCATCAGGCGCCAGCAGCTAGATATCCTCAACCTGCCGATCCTGCAGATCACCGCCCAGTACATGGAGTACGTGGAGCTGATGCAGGGGCTCAACCTTGAGCTGGCGGCTGAGTATCTGCTGATGGCAGCCTGGCTCGCGGAGATCAAATCCCGCCTGCTGTTGCCCAAGGCGCCGGAGCTGGAGGATGAAGAGGAGGGAGAAGACCCGCGGGTGACCCTGATCCGCCGCCTGCAGGAGTACGAGCGCTACAAGGTAGGGGCGGAGAGGGTCAATGAGCTGCCACGGGTGGAGCGGGAAATTTATATCGCCGCTGCCTTGCCCCCCGATTTTGGCGCCCTCAAGCCACTGGCGCCCGATGTTTCGCTGGTTGAGCTCGCCCTTTACATGCAAAGTGTGGTAAAACGCGCGACTCATTTCGAACATCACCAGATCCGCCGCGAACAGATCCCGACCCGGGTGCGCATGGCGGAGATCCTCGCCATGCTGACTCTGGGGCAGACCCTGCGCCTTGAGCAGGTGCTGCGCGCCGAAGAGGGGCGCATGGGGGTGCTGGTGACGTTTCTGGCCCTGCTGGAGCTGTGCAAGGAGCAACTGATCTGGATCCTGCAGGCAGAACCACTCGGCCCAATCCATTTCGCATTGGCCGAGCAGAGCGAGGAGGGCAACCGTGGCGCTGCCCACTGAACGACTCAAGACCCTGATCGAAGCGGCATTGTTTGTGGCCGGTCGTCCGCTCAATGTCAGCGAACTGAAAAGCAGCGTGCTGGCCGATTATCCGGTGACCAGTCGCTATGTTCAGCTACTGTTGGCCGAGATCAGGCAAGATTACAGCTCGCGAGGCGTCGAACTCAAAGAGGTCGCCTCCGGCTGGCGCTTTCAGGCGCGTCAGGAGTATGCCGAGGAGCTCTCGCGGCTCTGGAGCGAGCGGGCGCCGCGTTATTCGCGCGCCGTGATGGAGACGCTGACCCTGATTGCCTATCGCCAACCCATCACCCGGGCCGAGATAGAAGCGATCCGCGGGGTGGCGGTGTCGAGCCAGATAGTGAATACCCTGAAAGAGCGTGGCTGGGTGCGCAGCATAGGCCACAAAGAGGTGGCAGGTCGCCCCGAGCTGCTCGCCACCACCAGAGAGTTTCTGGATTACTTTAATCTGCAGAGTCTGGAGCAGCTCCCCGAGCTGGATCCGGAGCTGCAACCCCTGTTGCCCTCTGCGGTGGACGGGGAGAGCGATGCCCGGTGAATGGCGCCCAAGCGTGCCGAGTTCACCGAGATATACATTTTTCAACTGTGGCGAGTGCTCCAACCGGCGTTTGTTACAGTTAACCCCGTTGCCCCTATTACCTGTGGGCAGCGATCAACAATCAGGTAACCCCGATGAGTGAAAAACTGCAAAAAGTGTTGGCCCGCGCGGGTCACGGCTCCCGTCGTGAGATGGAGGCCCTGATCACCGCAGGTCGGGTCAGTGTGGATGGCAAGGTCGCCACACTGGGGGATCGCGTCGAAGTGAACGCCGTGATCCGGGTGGATGGTCACCAGGTCAAGACCCGTGCCGCAGAGGAAGTGATCTGCCGCGTACTGGCTTACCACAAGCCGGAAGGGGAGATGTGTACCCGTCACGATCCGGAAGGTCGTCCCACCGTGTTTGATCGTCTGCCCAAGATGGAAGGTGCCCGCTGGATTGCGGTCGGCCGCCTCGACGTCAACACCTCAGGTCTGTTGCTGTTCACCACCGACGGTGAGCTGGCCAACCGTCTGATGCACCCGAGCCACGAAGTGGAGCGGGAATACGCGGTGCGGGTCTTTGGCGAGATCACCGAAGCCATGCTGCAGCGTCTGCGCAAGGGCGTGCAGCTGGAAGATGGCACCGCCAAGTTCAACAAGATCAAACCGGCTGGCGGTGAGGGTCTGAACCAGTGGTTCAACGTCACCCTGACCGAAGGACGCAACCGTGAAGTGCGCCGCCTGTGGGAATCCCAGGAAGTGCAGGTGAGCCGCCTGATGCGGATCCGCTACGGTGACGTCAAGCTGGACCGCGGCATCCCGCGCGGCGGCTGGCAAGAGCTGAAACTGCCGGAAGTGAACTACCTGCGCGGTCTGGTCAACCTGCCGCCGGAGACCGAATCCAAGGTCGATCTGCAGCAAGATGGCAAAACCAGCCGTCACAAGCAGGCCGCCCAGATCCGTCGCGCCGTGCAGCGTCACAAAGAGATGCAGGGCAAAGAGCCGCGCGCTCGCGCCACCACCGCCCGTCGCAAGCCGCAAGCCTCTACCCGTAACTCCGGTACCGGCAGCAAGTAAGCCGATAGCCCGTTGCGAACTGCGCGCCGTTCAAGTGCGCAGTCGGCCAAGCAAAGGCCCGCACCAACTGGTGCGGGCCTTTTTGTATCAACCCCCCTGGCTGGTAAAAGGGGGGTTGGTGAGAAATTGAGGGGAATTTCTGTCGTCTGTTTGCCCGCAGACTCGCCGCTGCGGTTGCTCTGCTCCGGTGAGCTTGTTAGCCTGTGCGGCTCTGACAGAGGAGTGAACGATGAGCAAGGTACTTGATGAGCTGCTGGCGTTGCTGGCGCTGGAAAAAATCGAGGAGGGCCTGTTTCGGGGCCAGAGCCAGGATCTCGGTCTGCGGGCCGTGTTTGGCGGACAGGTAATGGGGCAGGCCTTGTCAGCCGCCAAGCAGACGGTCGAGACCGGCCGTCAGGTTCACAGTTTTCACTCCTACTTCCTGCGTCCGGGGGATGTGACCCGTCCCATCGTCTATGACGTGGAGAATATCCGTGACGGCCAGACCGTCTCCACCCGCCGGGTCAAGGCGATTCAGGGCGGCAAGCCCATCTTCTATCTCAACGCCTCGTTTCAGGTGCCGGCAGATGGTTTCGAGCATCAGGCGCAGATGCCGACCGGCATCACCCCGCCGGAGGAGCTCAAGAGTGAGCTGGAGCTGGTGCGCCCCTACGAGAACCTGATCCCGGCTTCCCTGCGCGACAAGATCCTCTGCGAGCAGCCCATCGAGATGCGCCCGGTGACCCTGGTCGACCCTATTCGGCCGACGGTGCAGGATCCGGTGCGTCACGTCTGGTTCAAGGCCAATGGCCAGATGCCGGACGATCTGCGGGTGCACAAATACCTGCTGGCCTACGCCTCCGACTTCAACTTCCTGCTCACCTCGCTGCAGCCCCACGGGGTGTCCTACTGGGAGCCGGATATGCAGGTGGCCACCATCGACCACTCAATGTGGTTCCACCGGGATTTCCGCTTCGACGACTGGCTGCTCTACGTGGTAGACAGCCCGAGCGCCAGCAGCGGCCGCGGTCTGGTGCGCGGTCAGTTCTTCACCCGCGACGGGGTGCTGGTGGCGAGCACCATGCAGGAGGGGGTGATCCGCCGTCGCGGCAGTTAAGGCGCCAAGCGGATAGCAAAACGGGGTGGCACTGGCCACCCCGTTTTCGTTGCTGTGATGTGCGCGGACTCTGCGCGATCAGCCGCCGCGCTGGTACTTGAAGCGTTTCTTGCGACGGTAGGGATAGACATCGTCAAACAGCCCCACCTTGATGTTGCTCTGCAGCATCTTCCAGTAGTTGGCGTCGAACATCTCCTTGTGCAGCTGCAGCATGATCTCCCGCACCTGCGGCTTTTGCAGCAGGAAGGTGGCGAACTCTTCCGGGAAGATGTCGTTGGGGGCCACCGAATACCAGGGCTCGGCGCTCCACTCATCCTCGGGGTAGCGTGGCGGCGGGATCTGGCGGAAGTTGCACTCCGTCATGTAGCAGATTTCGTCGTAGTCGTAGAAAACCACCCGGCCGTGGCGGGTGACGCCGAAGTTCTTGAACAGCATGTCCCCTGGGAAGATGTTGGCCGCCGCCAGCTGCTTGATGGCGTTGCCGTACTCCTCCAGCGCGAGGCGGGTCTGCTGCTCGTCCGCCTTGTCCAGATAGAGGTTGAGGGGGATCATCTTGCGCTCGGTATAGAGGTGCTTGATCACCAGCTTGTCGTCGCTGATGGTGAGCGCCGAGGGTGCCACCGTCTTGAGTTCGGCAAGGAGCTCCGGCGAGATGCGATCCAGCGGAAACTCGAAGTTGGTGAACTCCTGGGTATCGGCCATCCGACCCACCCGATCGTGCTGTTTAACTAGCCGGTATTTTGCCTTCACCTGCTCGTGGCTCACATCCTTGGGCGGGGTGAACTCGTCTTTTATCACCTTGAACACCACATCGTAGGAGGGGAGGGTGAATACGCTCATCACCATCCCCTTGATGCCGGGGGCGATGATGAACTGATCCCGACTCTGGGCCAGATGGTGGCGGTAGTGGCGATAGAGCTCGGTCTTGCCGTGCTTCTGGCAGCCGATGGCGTTGTAGATCTCGTAATCGGGTTTGTGGGGCATGATTTGGCGCAGGAAGGCGACAAACAGTGCCGGTTCGCGGGCATAAACCATGAAATAGGCGCGGGCGAAGCCAAACACGATGGAGGCGAGATCCGGCTCAAAGATGACGGTGTCCACATAGATGCTGTGGCCTGTGCTGAGCAGGGGCAGGATAAAGGGGAAGACCTGATCCCGGGCCCGGATCAGCCCCACCAGATAGGCACCCTTGTTGCGGTAGAACACCTCTTTCAATAGCTCGATGGCAAACGGCTCATCATGGAGGATTTGCGGGCCGTTCTCCGCAAGATGGCGGTGGATGTCGACAATATCCCGCTGCTTGTCCTCGTAGGGGAGGGTGAAGCTGTAATCCCCCAAAAGCTGGCTCAAGGTCTGCGGCAAGTGGGCGAGATCGGTGCGATAGATGCGCAGCAATGCGCTGAGATCGGGTTTTTCGCCACGGCTGACAAAGGGGTGGATATAGAGGTTCTCGTCGCGGATATTGCGATGGCGAAAGATGCGGCGATAGACGGAGTTGAAGAAGGACTCCGCCACCTCAAAGTTGTCACAGCGGGGCAGCAGATCGCTGAAGGCGCTTTTGACCCGCTTGAGCAGCTCCTGAGTGGCGTGGTGCTCCCCCATCATCTGGCGGATGGAGCTGGCGGTGGCCCCCACATGGTGGTCATAGAGGCGAATGCGCTCGCGCCCGGCGAGCTGCACCCCCAGCCAGTCACTGTTCTCGAAGCGGCTCTTGCTGCCCTGGGTTATCTCGAGAAACCGGCTGTAAAACGACTCGAAGCGTTGCAAGATAGTCTCGGCGACGGCCTGTTCCAATGGCTGCTGCATCTCTCTCTTCCTTGTGATCTGTCGGGCCGATAGCGCGAAGGATTGGGTGTAATTTGTTCACACGTCAGGCCACTATCGCAACATTCAAACGTCTGTTCAAGTGGCAATTTTCGGGGATAAACGGTAGATTGCGCCCCTGTTTTGGTGATGGTTTAGCGACTGTTTGCTGTCTGTTTGAGAGGCCGTCCGGCCTGTGAGGAAACCCGATGAAGCTCTATTTTGTCCTGGTGGCACCTGCCCGACCTGCGAACGTGGGGGCGGCTGCCCGCGCCATGAAAACCATGGGATTTGATGCCATGCGACTGGTGGCGAGCCGGGTACACGAAGAGGAGGAGGCGAGCTGGGTGGCCCACGGCGCCCAGGAGATCCTGACCCAGGCCGAAGCGTTCGATACCCTGCCCGAGGCGCTGGCCGACATGGATCTGGTGATCGCCACCACCGCCCGTGAACGCGGTCGCTACCAGCACTACCTCACCCCGGGGGAGATCCGCGAGCAGATCCGCAGCAAGCCTTCACTCAACAAGGTCGCCATCGTCTTTGGCTGCGAGGAGTCGGGGCTCTCCAACGAGCAGCTGGCCGAGGTCGACCTCATCAGCTATCTGCCCCTCAAGGTGAGCTACCCGTCCCTCAATCTGGGGCAGGCGATCATGCTCTACGCCTACGAGCTGAGCCCGCTGCTCGATGAGGCAAGTGTCGCAGCAGAAAATATTGATAACAGCGGACAGGTTCGCGTGCTCAAAAGCAAAACAGCAGAAATTTTGGGTGAACTCGGAGTTTCGCAGGATGAAAAACTGCATCAGTGGGTGATGGACCGGGTACCCATGCTGCCGCAGCGGGATTTGAACATGCTCCACCTGCTCTGCAAGGACCTTGCCCGCAAACTTGGCAAAAAGGTTTAAGTTGACAGCCCTGCGCCCGGCGCGGTATTGCTAAAAGCCAGCTTCGTCAACGAGTGTTCGTCATGCAGTTATTCACCAACGTCATCACCACCACCATTATTACCGGTACCACCACAGGTGGCACTGGGGCCGGTTGATGCGCTGACGAACAAGCACAGAAATCAAAAAAGGCCCGTACCCACCCAGTACGGGCCTTTTTGTTGGACTGGTTTTTAGATTGAATTTCATAGATTTACAGGGAGAGAAAGCGATGAGAGTGTTGAAATTTGGCGGGTCTTCACTGGCCGATGCAGAGCGTTTTTTACGGGTGGCCGATATCGCGGTCAACACCCACGGCCAATCTCAGGTAGCCCTGGTGCTGTCTGCACCTGCCAAGGTGACCAATCATCTGGTGGCGCTGGTGGAACAGACCAGTCGCGGCATGGATGCCAGTTCCACCCTGTTTGAAGTCAACGGTATCTTCTCCCGCCTCTTGGCCGGGTTGAAGGCGGCCTATCCGGCGCTCGATGACAAGGCGCTACTGGCCCGTCTCACCGCCGAGCTGGATCAGGTGGAGCGTCTGATGCAGGGCATCCGTCTGCTGGGCCTCTGTCCGGACAACGTGCAGGCGCGCATTCTGAGCCGTGGCGAGAACCTCTCCATCGCCTTTATGCACGAACTGCTGCGGGTGCGCGGCCTGGATCTGGAGCTGATCGTGCCGGAAGAGCTGCTGGTGACCGATGGCGGTTATCTGGAAGCCCATGTCGATATCGAAGCCTCCCGCCTGCGCTTTGCCGCCAAGGGGCTGCGTAGCGATTGCCTCTACCTGATGCCGGGCTTTACCGGTGGCAGCGACAAGGGCGAGACCGTGCTGCTGGGCCGCAACGGCTCCGACTACTCCGCCGCCGTGCTGGCTGCCTGCGTCGATGCCGAGTGCTGCGAGATCTGGACTGACGTCGAGGGCTGCTACAGCTGCGACCCCCGTCTGGTGCCGGATGCCTACCTGCTGAAAACTCTCTCCTACAAGGAGGCGATGGAGCTCTCCTACTTCGGTGCCAAGGTGCTGCACCCGAAAACCATCGCGCCGGTGGCCCAGTTCCATATTCCCTGCCTCATCAAGAACAGCTTCAACCCGCAAGGGCCGGGCACCCTGATCGGCCCCGAGAGCGGCGACGATGACCTGAAAGTGAAGGCTATCTCCGACTTGTCCGGCATGTGCATGTTCAACGTCTCCGGTCCCGGCATGAAGGGGATGGTCGGCATGGCCGGTCGCATCTTCTCAGCCGTCTCCCGCGCCGGGGTCAGTATCGTGCTGATCACCCAGTCATCCTCCGAGTACAGCGTCAGCTTCTGTATCCATAGCTACGACAGCGAGAAGACCCGCAAGGTGCTGGAGCGCGAGTTCGAGCTCGAATTCAAAAACCAGCTGCTGGAGCCGCTGGATATCATCAGCGATCTGGCGATCATCTCCCTGATCGGTGACGGCATGCGCACCAGCAAGGGGATGGCGGCCCGCTTCTTCACTTCGCTGGCGCAAGCCTCCATCAATATCGTCGCCATCGCGCAGGGCTCCAGCGAGCGCTCCATTTCGGCGGTGGTGCGGGATCGCAAGGTGGCGGAAGCCATCAAGGCGTGCCACCAGAACTTCTTTGGCAGCCAGCAGTTTATCGATCTCTTTGTGGTCGGTGTCGGTGGCGTCGGTGCCGCGCTGGTGGATCAGATCGCCCGCCAGCAACCGGTTCTGGCCGAGCAGGGCACTGGCCTTCGCGTGGTCGGCATCGCCAACAGCCGCCAGATGGCGGTCAACAAGGATGGCCTGAACCTCGCCAACTGGCGTGAACAGCTGGTGGAAGCCCGCGACAGCTTCTCGCTGGAAGGGGTGAAAAAGCTGGTGGAAGATAGCCATATCATCAACCCGGTGATCGTCGACTGCACCTCCTCCGAGGCGGTGGCCGTCCAGTACGCCGACTTCCTCGCCGCCGGTTTCCATGTGGTGACTCCAAACAAGAAGGCCAACACCGGCTCGCTCGATTACTACAAGGCGCTGCGTCGCACTGCCCGCCAGACTCGCCGCAAGTTCCTGTACGAGACCAACGTCGGCGCCGGTCTGCCGGTTATCGAGAACCTGCAGAACCTCATCAAGGCCGGTGACAAGCTGCGTGCCTTCGATGGCATCCTCTCCGGTTCTCTCTCCTTTATCTTCGGCAAGCTGGACGAGGGGATGGCCTTCTCCGAGGCGACCCAAATCGCCCGTGGCAACGGCTTTACCGAGCCGGATCCCCGCGACGATCTCAACGGCATGGATGTGGCGCGCAAGCTGCTCATTCTGGCCCGCGAAGCCGGCATGGCGCTGGAGCTCTCCGATGTCGAAGTCGAGCAGGCACTGCCGCCGGGCTTTGACGCCAGCGGCGACGTGGAAGCCTTTATGGCCCGCCTGCCCGAAGCCGATGGCTGGTTCCGCGACCAGTTCGCCGCCGCCCAGCGTGAAGGCAAGGTGCTGCGCTATGTGGGTTCCATCGAGGGTGGCAAGTGCAAGGTCGCCATCAAGGCGGTCGGTGGCGACGAGCCGCTGTTCAAGGTCAAAGACGGGGAGAACGCGCTCGCCTTCTTCTCCACCTACTACCAGCCGATCCCGCTGGTGCTGCGTGGCTATGGCGCCGGTACCGAAGTGACTGCAGCGGGGGTCTTTGCCGACGTGCTGCGCACCCAGAACTGGAAGCAGGAGTTGTAAGCATGAGTTCAGACATGTACCAGAGCAGCAGCGTGGTGGCCTATGCCCCCGCCTCCAGCGCCAACCTGAGCGTGGGTTTCGATGTACTGGGGGCGGCGCTCGCCCCCGTGGATGGCTCTCTGCTCGGCGATCGGGTGCAGGTAAAAGCAGCTGACGTGCCGTTCGCCCTCTCCGCCGTGGGCCGCTACGCCCACAAGCTGCCGGACGATCCGAAAAAGAATATCCTCCATGACTGCTGGGTCGCCTATGGCGAGGCGCTGGAGAAGCGCGGCCTCGGTCTCAAGCCGCTCGAAATGGTCCTGGAGAAGAACCTGCCTGTCGGCTCGGGTCTGGGTTCCAGCGCCTGCAGCGTGGTCGCGGCGCTGGAAGGGCTCAACGCCTTTCACGGCGCGCCGCTCAATGAGCACGACATGCTGCTGCTGATGGGGGAGATGGAGGGCAAGATCTCCGGCTCCGTTCACTACGACAACGTGGCCCCCTGTTATCTCGGCGGCATGCAGCTGGTGCTGGAAGAGCATGGCGTTATCAGTCAGGGTATTCCGGTGTTCGATCAGTGGTACTGGGTGGTCTGCTACCCGGGTACCGTGGTTTCGACCGCTGCTGCCCGCGCCATTTTGCCAGCCCAATATCGCCGTCAGGATTGCCTCACCTATGGCCGCCGCCTGGCTGCCTTTGTCCACGCCAGCTACACCGGACAGGAGGGGCTGGCGGCGAGCGTCTTGAAAGACGTGATTGCCGAGCCCTACCGCGCGGCGCTGATCGAAGGCTTTGCCGAGGTGCGGGCGCAGGCGGCCCAGAACGGGGCGCTCGCTACCGGTATCTCGGGCTCCGGCCCCACCGTGTTTGTGGTGATGAAGGAGCTGGCGCAGGCCGAGCGGATGAAGGATTGGATGGAAGCACATTTCGTGCAGAACGAAGATGGATTTGCCCGGGTCTGCAAACTGGACATGGCCGGGGCACGGGTAACAGGAAGCGAGCTATGAATCTCTACAACATCAAGGACAACAGCGAACAGGTGAGCTTCGCGCAGGCGGTGCGTCAGGGCTTGGGTCGCGAACAGGGGCTCTTCTTCCCCGAACAACTCGAACCGCTCGCCGATGTGGATGCCCTGCTCGATCTGCCGCTGGCCGAACGCTCTGCCCGCATCCTGAGCCACCTGCTGGGGGACGAAGTGCCCGCCGCCAAAGTGAGCGAGCTTATCAACGCCGCCTTCACCTTCCCGGCGCCGCTGGTCAAATTGAAAGATGGCACCTATGCCCTTGAGCTGTTCCACGGCCCGACCCTGGCGTTCAAGGATTTCGGCGGCCGCTTTATGGCCCAGTGCCTCGCAGCGTTTCGCACTAACGACAAAATTACTATCCTCACCGCCACCTCCGGCGACACCGGCGCCGCCGTAGCCCACGCCTTCTACGGGCTGGAGGGGATCGAGGTGGTCATTCTCTACCCCAAAGGCAAGATCAGCCCCTTGCAGGAGAAACTCTTCTGCACCCTCGGCGGCAATATCCGCAC
Source organism: Aeromonas sp. 603607 (assembly GCF_049171595.1). Classification (NCBI taxonomy): domain Bacteria; kingdom Pseudomonadati; phylum Pseudomonadota; class Gammaproteobacteria; order Aeromonadales; family Aeromonadaceae; genus Aeromonas; species Aeromonas sp. 603607. Next base: position 2,732 of record NZ_JAAKOV010000007.1, on the reverse strand, counting down.
CATCGCCATCGACGGCGACTTCGATGCCTGTCAGGCGCTGGTAAAACAGGCCTTTGACGACGAAGCGCTGAAAAAGGCCATTGGCCTCAACTCCGCCAACTCCATCAATATCAGCCGTCTGCTGGCGCAGGTTTGCTACTACTTCGAGGCGGTGGCCCAGCTGCCCAAAGCCTCCCGCGCCAAGGCGGTGATCTGCGTGCCGTCCGGCAACTTTGGCAACCTCACTGCGGGTCTTATCGCCAAGGCGCTGGGGCTGCCGGTGAAGCGCTTTATCGCCGCTACCAACGCCAACGACACCGTGCCGCGCTACCTGAAAACCGGTCAGTGGGAGCCACACCAGACAGTGGCCACCCTGTCGAACGCCATGGATGTCAGCCGCCCCAACAACTGGCCGCGGGTAGAAGAGCTGTGCCGTCGCAAGGGTTGGGCGCTGGAGACCCTGGGTTCTGGCATGCGTGACGACGCCCAGACCCGTGATGCCCTGAAACGGCTGCACCAGCAGGATTACCTGTGTGAACCCCATGGCGCCATTGCCTGGGATCTGCTGGGGGAACAGCTGGCCGAGGACGAAGTGGGGGTGTTCCTCTGCACCGCCCATCCCGCCAAGTTCAAGGAGTCGGTGGACGAGATCCTCAATCTCGATGTGCCGCTGCCCGGCCCGCTGGCCAAGCATGCCGAACTGCCGCTGCTCTCTGTTAATTTGCCTGCGGAGTTTGCCCGGTTAAGGGCGTTTTTGGTGGGCTAACTGCCGCTTAGAGATAATCGATAGAAATAAAAATCCCCCGGTGACGGGGGATAATTTAAGCTGTACAGACAATCTGTATTTACAGCAATGCTCTTAATTTTTTTGTTCTTCTAGTTGTTTTAATTTTTCTTTTAGTACTTTATTTTCATCTTCTAGCGCACGAATTCTTCGTTTATCTTCATATTCATGAGGTTTTATGTTGAGTAAAACCTCTAGCTCGTCTTTGAATGGCATAATAGGTTGGTACAGTCTGTGAAATGCTTTTCCAATGGCTCCCCTAAATAACTCTAATTTCGGTCTGCTATCACCACACTGAATTATATGCTCGGTTGCAATGCCTGGATATGGGTCAACATATATAATTTTTGATATTCCGAGCTGATAGGCTTTTTTTGCACAAAGTTCACAGGGACTTGCAGTTGTAAATAAGAAACCACCTAATATGGATTGACCTCCATATTTAGTTATTTGTAAAAATGCATTTTCTTCTGCGTGTAATGAACGTGTATGAACTTGATTTTTTTCCTCTTCAATCTGATTTTGTAAATCTTTAAAACAATATGAAATATTCCTTCCATTTAATAACGGTGATGTTAGAAGAGAGTTATATTTTTCTTTGATTATTTTCCTGAATTTTTTATCGTTACGTTCGTAAGTGCTGTAGGCTGGGGAGTCAATACCCAAAATTAGGTCTTCAGCATTCCTTAGTAAACATGGGACTTGTCCCTGTGGAGTATTATTCCAACCTATAGCCTTTACTGAAAAGGCTGTGTTTGTGATAGCGGCACCGACTTGTCGAGATATACATCCAGAATTCATTTTCGCACTATAAGCTATTTGCATACAGCTTTCTGTTGATGTCGGCATGACCAATCCTGGATGAAGCATCAAGGCTATATACCAAGCCAGTTGGCATCGAAGGTCATTATCCCCAAAGGCGTCATCCTTAGGGTTGTTAATGTGGATGTCTGATATTTCTATACATTTCTGTATGTTTTGAGAAATATACTTGTGATGACCTTTTAATTTTGCTGGATATTCCTTCTTATCAAGTTCATCGATCTGCTCTGTAGTGAAGTTTAAATTCCCCTCCAAATGCTTCAGTCTGTTTTTGTTGTCAGTGTTGATTGAAATTAAATAAAAATTTGAATATCTATTTTTAAAAAATATTGCTTCGTATGGGTTTCTTATTGCATCAATTACAATATAACAAGGCTTACTCTGTGATTTAAGATAATCACGAATCAATTTAATAACGTGATTGATCTTATTTGGGAATGACATTACATGCCTAGCCTCAAACTTATCAGAAGCAGCATTATCAGACGACCTTATGTTGTCACCAGCAATTTGATATGTTTTTATGTAACTTCCACTTTGGATTTTATTTATATTTAATTTTATTTCTTCACTTAGACAAGGTAATATTTCAGTATAGAAAACGTATGCTTCTTCTAGATCCTCAGGCTTTCCTGTTTCAATTTTAGATTTTATCTTTTTGGTTAAACAGGTGGCGCTATCAAAACTCCCTTTTATTTCACTTAGCGAATTTTTTATCGATTTTATTTCTATGTTTGTTATTTTGCTATAAAATGAGCAAAAACCATCAAATCCAAGATCAACAATATAATCAGTGATGATTGTTTTTACTTGAAGGTGGTGAAATTGTAAGTTTTCTTGTTTGTTAATGTATTTCTTTATTATCTTGTACTTTCTGCTTTCATTTTTTAAATATGGAGCATCAGATGACTCTGGGAGATTAAAAGAGCCTGATGAAAGAATTCTTGCGGATGTACTGCATCCAGAACCAGTTCTACCAGTTAGGCCTATTAATAGAAAGTCTTTATATTCATTATAAACATTAATTATGGCTGATGAGTGTTCAGATATATCCCCCCTATCTGGTATAGTATCTTCTGGTTTATCTTCTGGTTTATCTTCTGGTTTATCTTCTGGTTTATCTTCTGGTTTATCTTCTGGTTTATCT